>NZ_ANPF01000013.1:0-105977 GCF_000328325.1 Halobacillus sp. BAB-2008
TTTGAGACTGCCATTCCGTTTTTGTTCCGTCCGCATCTCGCGCAGCTCCCGTTGTAAATGTTCACTCTTTTCCTTTTCCTGTTCCAATAATGTTTCATATTGGCGTTTTTGTTCATTCGTCAACTTCTCTAACTTGGCATGGGTTTTCTGTGAGAAATTCCCAACACCGGAGCTGATGACATGATGATCCTGCTGAAGACGGGAGACCGTTGTTTTCAACTGTTCCATATCTTCCTTCAACTGCATATTCACTTCACGGGTCGCAGCAAGCTCTTTCGCCACAAGCGTCAGCAGTTCTTTCAACTGGGCAGGATCCTGCAGGGAACGGCTGTCCGTATCCGCCACTGCAATTTGTGTTTCATCATAACCGGACAGGCGTTCCTCCAGCTTTTTGACAAGCTCTTTCGCTTTCTCATCCTTCGGCAGATCCGTATCACGGATGTCCATGAGTGCCTCAATATCAGACCGTACGAAAATTCGTCTGTCTCCATCTTTGAAAAACTCATATCCATTCCGTTCCAATATTTGTCCGTATTTCCGTACAGTCGTCGTCGCGATTCCGACTTCTTCTGCCACTTCTTTCGTGGAGTAAGCTCGTTCGTTCGGCTTTATGTCATGTCGCATTTCGGGCCCCCTTCGTCCTTGTACAAATGGTCAGGATGGCCATATCGGCAAGCGCTATGCTCTCCCTGACCACTCTAGTTACACTTTCTATTATTATATCACGTGTATCGCTTAGCGCTATAAGCGATACGATATTGGACGAAGGTATCATTCCCGTTCTTCACAATGCCTTCCATTCCGTCTCCAGCTTCGCCTTACCACGGACAAAAGTCCGCAGAACTCCTTTACTGGATCGGTAGACTTCCGCCTGCATGACACTCGGCCTTCCCATCTCTCTCCCTTGATGGATAAGATAGGTTTTCCATTCAGGGGCTTCCGTATCTCTTCCATCCTGCATAGATAAATACGCTCCCAGGGCGCAGGCAGCGACACCGGTTGCAGGGTCTTCCAAATACCCGGCTCTGTTTGGGAACTGTCTGGCCTGGACTTCCCCGTCCGCCCTGAAGGTGAATGGATAGAATCCAGACGTTTGATAACGGTCGCACAGCTCCCACATGTATTTGAAATCCGGCTGGAGACTTTCTAATATACCTTCTCTCTTCAAGGGAACTAAGAGTTTCTGCCTGGATGTAGACACCGATTGCAAAGGGAGATCAGCTGCCAGATCACTCTTGTTGATTTGCAGCGCCCTACACACTTCTTCATAGGAGGGATTCGTATCAGCAATTACCGGCTTGTACTGCTCCACTCGCACCGTATAGCCGTCTTCCTTTTTCGTCCAATCCACATCAACGACCCCGACCCCCGTCTCAATCTTCACGGTTGGAGCAACCGTATCCTCACGATTCAAAAGGACCGTCAAGGCACCGATCGTTCCATGGATACACATCCCAACTTCCTTAGAGGGCATGAAAAACCGGAACCGCCAATCATGGTCTCCATGCTCAGCAGGAAGGACAAATGCTGTCTCCTGACCGAAGTGAGCGGAAAAATCCATCATCTCCTCCTCTGTTAGATGATGGGCATCCAAAACCACCGGGCAAGGGTTCCCTCCCCGTTCGCCGTCATGAAATACTGTCGTATGTATAACTTCCGCCGTCATTCTATCACCTCACCTTTTTCTCCAGTTTACTATGACAGGCCAATGGAAGGAACGCATATGCTTCCGATCGATATAAAAACAGTCTGTTTTCAAAGTCGCAGGAAGAAGACCGTTGAAAACTTATACGCTTAAATAAAGGGAAATAAAAGCACTCCATATATGAACAAGAAAAGAACGAGAAAATCATTTCTTTGAGGAGCAAGATCGATCTTTCTTTACGTATTCTAATGGGAAATGAGACGCTTCCCCGGTGCCCGTCTCCCCGCTTACCTATCCCTTCTTCAACTAGTAAAAAATCCCGTCTTTTTTCAAAGACGGGATTCGATCACTCGTCAAAGGAAAGATTCATCGGCTCTTCCTGCATCTCTATGTGTAAGTTCATATTCGTCGTCGGGACATGCTCATCCACAATATCGAATTGAAAGGCATCCATCCATACCTTGCCAACACCAGAGAGGATGGTTCCTATAGATATGACGGAAGCGGTGTTGGGGACATCGAGAACGATTGAATAATGGTTCCAGTTCTGCGTTCCAGTAATTTTGCGGTCGGACATGTTATCGAACTGCAGCACTTCCCCCTGAGCATTGTCCACCCTCATCCACATTCCAGCGTAAGATTCAACATGCTCCGTTTTTATAAAACCACTTAGTCGAACACGTTTATCCAAGTAGTTTACTGCCTTGAACTGCTGCATTAATGTAGCGAAATCCCCCTCCGATGGATAAGAGGTTCCGGAAATAGATGTAAGATAGGCCGAACGATTACCTTCATGGATCTCTTTGTCGTCCCGCCCTACTTCATAATTAGCAGGTTGACCCCCACTTAAAAACCAACCATTAATCGGCGAAATCATTTCCACTGCATCTTCTCCTTTTTGTTCGAAATATGTGGCGAATAATTTACGAAAGCGTCCGGGAGGCAATCCATAAAGCTGCTTAAACGCTCTGGTGAATGCTTCCTGACTCTCGAAATGACAGGAAAAAGCGATATCGATAATCGGAGCATTCGTATGAAGCAGACAGCGCGAGGCCTCAGTAAGTCTTCGTTTCCTCATATACTCGGATATACTGACACCCACCTCTTTTAGGAACTTTCTGTGAAAGTGATAAGGTGAATATCCCGCATACGCAGCTACCTCTTCCATGGATACACCTTCTTTCAGCCTTTCTTCCATAAAGGCGATACTCTTCTGAATGATTGACGGCTCCGGCACTGCTCCTCCCCCTTTCTACTTCTATTTTATCGCTTAAAAAACTGTTTTTTTTGACATTTCCTGCTGTCTTTTGAGAGACGCAGCTGCTTGTTTTGTTGGGTAACAGCAAAAGTTCCATTGATTAGCATACGACTGTTGGATATAATTGATAATAAATCTCAATTACAACAGAGGAGTTTTTGCTGTGCTTTCACGATTTTTTTCCTACTATAAGCCATATAAATGGCTGTTCATCCTCGACTTCAGCTGTGCTGTTCTTGTCGGTATTCTCGAACTTGCTTTTCCGCTGGCTGTTAATCAGGTCATCGACCGCCTCCTTCCTCAGGAGAACTGGACGATCATCCTTTTAGCCTGTCTTGGATTATTACTGATTTATTTGATTAATACCGGCCTTCATTACATTGTCACGTACTGGGGACATAAGCTTGGGATAAATATTGAAACAGATATGCGTCAGAAATTGTTTTCCCATATGCAGAAATTATCCTTCGGCTATTACGATAACAACAAGACGGGACACAGCATTTCCCGGCTGACGAAGGATCTCGAGGAAATAGGAGAAGTTGCCCACCATGGTCCTGAGGATATCTTCGTCGCCTTCATGACCCTGCTGGGTTCCTTCATTCTCATGCTTACGATTAATTGGAAATTGGCCATTCTGTCATTCATTGTCATCCCGCTGTTGATCATCCTTGCCATCTATTTTAATAAAAAAATGACGGTTACCTTCCGGCGTATGTTCCATAACGTGGCGGAAATCAATTCTCGTGTCGAAGACAGCATCGGGGGCATCAGAGTCGTCCAGGCCTTTGCTAATGAAAGTCACGAGCAGAGCAAATTCAAACAGAACAACGAGCAGTATCGGACGACGAAACTGCAGTCTTACAAGATTATGGCGCAAAACATTACCGCCAACTATGTCTTGATGCGCCTTGTCACCTTGTTCACTTTATTATTCGGGACATACTTCGTCATATCCGGAGAGTTGACGTATGGTGAATTTGTAGCCTTCATCCTCTTGGCGAACATTTTGATCGGTCCGATTCAAAAAATCAATGCCGTTATCGAAAGCTATCCAAAGGGAATTGCCGGATTTAAGCGGTACACAGAAGTGATCGACACCGCACCGGATATCGCAGACCGTCCGGGCGCAGCCGCTAAAGATCTAAAAGGGACCATACGATATGAAGATGTCACCTTCGGTTATGAGGGGTTGGACCCGGTATTAAACGGAATCAACTTAACGATTGATTCCGGAGAAACTGTCGCTTTTGTCGGGCCGTCCGGTGCCGGTAAGACGACGTTATGCAGCCTGCTTCCGAGGTTTTACGAAATTTCGGATGGAGGGATCACCGTAGACGGAACCGACATCCGTGACATTCAGCTGACATCACTACGCAGTCAAATTGGAATCGTGCAGCAGGATGTTTTCCTGTTCTCCGGGACGATCCGCGAAAACATCGCCTACGGAAATCTGGATGCAACGGATGAAGAGATTATGGAAGCATCCCTACGAGCAAGGCTGGACGACTTCATTCAACAGCAGCCTCATGGACTCGATACTGTGATCGGTGAACGAGGCGTTAAGCTTTCCGGCGGCCAAAAACAGCGTCTCGCCATCGCCAGGATGTTCTTGAAAAACCCACCGATCCTTATTCTCGATGAAGCCACATCAGCGTTGGATACGGAAACGGAAGTAGCCATCCAAAAGTCATTGGATGAATTGACGGAAGGCAGAACGACACTCGTCATCGCCCACAGGTTGGCGACTATTAAGAATGCCGACCGTATCATGGTCGTAACGAAAGATGGTATTGCAGAGCAAGGAAGCCACAAAGAGCTGCTTGCAACAGAAGGTATATACAGCCGCCTTCATGAAGCACAGTTCGGCTGAAGGCTTTAGCTGCACAAAAAATGCCGGACCAACAGGGCCCGGCATTTTTTATTAGATATTCACTTTGACTTCTGCTTTTTCACGAAGATCGTCTACAATTTTCTGAGTCGCTTCGCTTTCTTTCTGCTGTTTGAGAGACTGCTGAATTTGAGGTTTCACGTCTTCATAAGCAGGAACTTCCTGCTTGGTTTCTGCGTCCTCTTGACTTTTCTTCATGTCATCGTAAGCTTTCTTCACTTCTTCTTCCGAAGGCTCTGTATCTCCAGCTTCTTCTGCAATCAGCTTATCGACTTTCACCTGAGTTTCCAATTGGGACATGACTTCTTTTTCATCCATGCCGCCGTTGTCTTTCAGCTGCTTCATGAAGTCTTCTTTATCTTTCACTTGAGGCTGCTGTTCGACGATTTCATCAATTCTTTTGTTAATCTCTTCTTCGGACGCTGTCAGTTCACGATTATCCGCTTCTTGAATCAGCAGTTCCTGACCAACCATGCTTTCTGCAAGACTCTTCTTCAGTTGGTCCTGATCCAGCTCCTGTCCTGACATTTGTGCCTGCATGGCTGCCATTTGGAACTGACTCTTATACGTGTTTTCAAATTCTTTCTTCTCGATCTTCTCACCGTTCACTTCTGCCACAACGTCAGGGATATTCTTCAAATCCGGCTCCGGTGCTTCCGCTTGTTCCGAAGATTGTTTCTCTTTATCTTTATCATCAGATGATTCACTATTGTCGCCACATGCCGCGAGCAATCCGACGAATGCAGCAAGTACTAATGCCAATAACCATTTCTTATTCAATGTCATGTCTCCTTTGCATCATTCTGCTAGTCATTGTAACATGTCCCGTTCCATTGTAAACATATTCGAACCGCTCCTGCTTCAGCGTGACATTTTTGTAACTATCACGAACCTTGTCATACCGGGTTTCAAAGCAGGATGATTACGCATATTGTTGTAAATATGTAAAAAATGTGGGACGCGCCTTTTCCTATTATATACCAAAAGGAGCCTTTCCATTTGGAAAAGCTCCTTTCTTTTTATTGGATGCCGACTGCGTCGTACGCCTGGTTAACGGACGTGACCTCCTGGGAGCCCTCTCCGTAAAGATCGATCGCCGATTGAATGGCTGCTTGTCTCATCATGCTGAAATCGGAAGTCGCTGTTAAATATTTCGTTAAGGCACGGTAGTAGATCTGCTCCGTGGCGTCGCGCCCTACTCCTTCAACCTCGATATCATAGTGCGTACCGCCTTCTGCAAGGAGATACGCCGCTTTGTTATTGATACTCGAATTGATGTGAACGCCTCCGTTATCCAAATCGCCTGTGTACAATTCGCTGTAGTGATCCGGATATCCTCGATCCGGATAGAATGGATGTGGAATAGAGGACGGGTCTTCCATAGAACGAAGCGGCTCACCGTCGACGCCTACTTCTTCCCCCATCAACCAGTCGTCCCGGTCGACCATCGCTCCGAAAATGTCCGACATCGATTCATTGAGTGCCCCTGGTTCATCCTGATAAACAAGATCCGCAGACCGGTCTGTGACAGCATGCGCCAATTCATGGGCAATGACATCGACTGCTCCGGAGAATGGAAGGTATGTTTCCCCGTCACCGTCGCCGTACATCATCTGCACGCCGTTCCATGCGGCATTATTCCACTTATCTCCGACATGGACAGAAGAAATCATCCGCGCACCTTCGTCATCAAAGGAATCGCGGTCGAAGGTATCTTTGAAGTAGTCATAGACAATGCCGGCATTCTTATGGGCACTGACCGCAGCCGGATCGCTGAAGAACTTATGGTCGCTTGTCACTTCATCTCCATGATAGCCCAACAGCTGGGAGAATAGATTGAAGAGGAACGGATCCATATTTAAAGCGTCAAATGTGTGGATGCCATCGCCCCTCGTTTCATCGAACAAGTAATAGCTTCCCTCTTCGTAAACGGCTTCGAACATTGCCTTGTCTCCATTTACTTCTTCACCGAACGCTTTGACATGGTCGATGGCATTATAATGGTTCACAATGTCACCTGTTTTAGCGTCAACGAAATAATGGAAGTATCCCGGTGCCGGCTCAGAAGTGGAGGCTTTCACTAAGAACGCAAGGTGGAAATCACCTTCATATTCATAGAAATACAAATCACTGGACGGCTCCGCATCATATGCTTCTACTTTTCCGATTTCGTCCTCAATGGAAGCCTTGGCAATCTCTACTGCTTCCTTATCCGTCAGTTCCGGTTTGGAATCCAGCTCTTTCGCTTCCAGATTGGGAACGACTTGACCAAAGAAAGCCTGCACTTCTTTCTTATCGTTCAACGCCACCGTCTGATGTGCCCCATATACAGGTACGCCGTCATATTGTTCGATCAACCTTACATGGGATGTCCCGTTCTCTTCATCCTTTAAAGTATCAAGCACTTGGAAGTTGTCCTTGCTGTTCCCTTTCAGCTTAAACAAATCATTCTTATAGTTCAGATAAGAAAGAGCGATGCTTTCGACTGTTGCTTTCTCACTGGAAGCCGCCTTCATCTTCGGCATTTCCCACTTTTCTATGATATACGATGGTGTGCCGTAGGTATCATTGTTCTTCACCTTCGCTGCCTCTTCTGCAGAGACGCTCCCTGCTCCGAAACCGAAACCACTTAAAGCCAGTGTCAAGGCCAGTGTCGACGTAACGACTCGTTTCTTCATTCCATCACTCCTCGATTTTTTTAAAAGAATGGCTGGTATTCATTTATTCGTGATCGACGCCGTCTTCCTGATTCGCCTGGAATTTCCATGTGAGATTCATGCTGTCACCCTGGAACACATTCTGGTCCTCTCCATTATCGACGAATTCAAATTGCACCCAAAGTGTGTCTTCTGCACCGACATCAAGTCCCCCGCGCTGCTTCCATAGAGGATCAAATACGTCTTTAGCTACTGTATCTGGATCCATCGCTTGGAGCTCGCTTAAAGTCGTCTGAAATACAGGCTCGCTCTCCTTGTCCCAGTTCCAGAGGAAGTTCACCCGGATATGATCTCCCATATCTTCTCCGGCATTATCACCGGCAGCATCCGTCACACTGTAGTCTGTCAGTAGATTGATAGACTTGATATCAAGCGTTCCTTCGTTACCCAGTTTAAATTCACGAAGCACCGTATCGCCGGGCTTCAAATTATCGATATCAACGATAACCTCAGGATCCACGGAAACATCCAGTGTCCCTAACCCGAATGTGTTACTCGTCTCTTCCGTATCACTGAAATACGCATATGTCCCTCCTCCCATCAAAGATAGACCTAAAGATGCAGTCACCACACCAGCACTAACCTTCTTGAAAAAACTCATGACATCTCCTCCTTATATGATTAGACTCTTATGTAGAAAAACATAAGAAATGGATCACCTTTGTGCAGGTTCTGTCTGTTCATGCTGTTTCTTGAAATCAACTACGGCTTTTCTAAAAGTCAAACCGCCGTATAAGAACAATAGGATACCTGGGACGAATAGCAGCAAAGCCGATCCCATTTTGGACCCGGCATAATTAAGGACGAAGCCGAGGTAAGGAATTGTGAAACCGGTATAGGAGCCAAGGACATTCCCGGAAAGGACTGGATCGAGATCCGCGCCGTCGTTATTGTCTCCCTGCGTCGTGTACAAAACATCCCCGCCTGCCTCCTGTACGTCTATCACCCGGTGTGTGACGACCTGCTCCTTTTTATCAATGAAAGTAAGGACGTCCCCTTCCTTATAAACAGACGGATCTTCCGTCATTTCAATCGCGATCACAGACCCGGTCTGAAACGTCGGTTCCATCGATCCTGACAGCACCGTCTTCATTTGATAGCCGAATAGTGTAGGCTCGCCGCCGCTCGCCTTGACCGCAATGACGACGATTGCCAAAGCAACAATCAAACCAACAGCCGTCACGGATAACGTCTTATAAATCATGCGTAATGCCGTTTTCATGAAGCATCCTCCTTTTCCTTCTCTTCCTGTAATTCACCTTCCGTCGTTTCCGTATCTGCAGGGCTGTCTGTTTCTTCTGTCTCCATGTTTTCTGTATGGGATGGCTCCGCCTCTGCTTCCGTTTGCTCTGTCTCAACCGAAGGCTGTGATGGTGATTTTTCCTTTTCTTTTTCCACTTCCGTTTCTTTCCGGCCCTGAACTTCCTGTTGTTCTTTTGCCTTTTCCTGTTCTGCTTTCTTTTTCTCTACTTCCTTCTGTCGCTTCTCTTCTTCCTCCGCCTTTCCTTTCTCCTCTACCAGCGCTTGTAAGGAACGGCTGTCCATTTTGGCGTACTCCATATGGAGGGTGTCTAAGTCCATAAGTGCTTCCGACACATAGTCGATATCATCCTGCCCTGCCCAAGCATGGAGAGCCTTCTCATACAAACTCTCGTAAACATCGGCTGCCCGTTCAAACTCCTGCACACTTTCCTTCAATTCTGCCAAAGAATGGTCTGCGGCCTGTATATCATCGTATAGAGACGCAGCTTGCTCGTATGCTTCCCTGATGTCCTCCACCGTCTCCTGAGCAGCTTCCGGAAAAACCGAAGCCGTTTCGATCGTTATAGATCGTTTCTCATAATCATGGAACGAAGCTTCTGTACCGGATACCAAATGAGCTGACAAGGAGAAGAACATGGGTATGTATAAAACAGGGAGGATCAGAGGAACGATCTTGCTTCTTTGTTTCCGTTTCATAAGAACCTCCCAAACTCTAATGTCTTATATCTATCATCCTCTACATTCCTCGACGTTACCATTCGCCATCCGGTATATTTGCATACGACATAGGTTGTAAGACGGATCTATACCAAAAGTAGTAGCCTGCTCCAAAAAAGAAAAAACCCTCCATAAATGGAGGGTCACTCAAAAGATTCTATCGGCAGCAGCAACTGATTCCTGACTGCATAGAGGATCGCCTGAGAACGACTTTTCACCTGAAGCTTCCGATAGATATTACTGATATGAATTTTCACTGTTTTATCGCTGATAAACAAGGAGTGTGCTATTTCTTTGTTCGTAAAGCCTTTGACAAGCTCCTGAAGTACTTCCTGTTCCCGCTGTGTAAGCGTAGAGGGCTTCTTTGTATGACGGCCGCCCGTTTTATCTGTTAACAAATGGGCCGTCATGGAAGGAGGGATCACGCAGTAGCCTTTGTACACGTTTCGGACTCCGTGGATCAGCTCTTCACTTGATGTTTCCTTCAATAAATAACCGGAGGCCCCCGCTTGCAGTGCTTGCTTCAAATACATTTCTTCATCCTCAATCGTCAGCATCAACACTTTCATATCAGGGTATTCATCCCTTATAAACCTGGTAAGCTCAATCCCCGACTCCTCCTGAAGATGGATGTCCATCAATAGAATATCCGGTTGGACAATCGGCACCTTCCTTCTTACTTCCTCCGCAGTACCTGCCTGAGCAACGACTTCCATATCCTTCTCCAACTGGAAGACAAGGGCGATTCCATCACGCAGCACAGCATGATCGTCTACAATCATTACTCGAATCATCTTTCGTAAAACCTCCCATAGTTAGACAAAATCAGATCCTTCTCTTTCCATCATTCGACATAACGAACAATCATTCATCCACTTCCCTCTTAAAACAGAAGAGCACCTGCACAACGTTTTAGGAGGGTTTAGACGTATCATGCACCTACCCTAACCTCTATGTATGATACATATTTTACCATCAGGTATACATTTTTTCTACTGCCTGTGTAATATTTCGTTCTCAATCGCGTTCATCTAGGAACTCCAGCTTATACAGGAGTTCCTATTATTGACTAAGCGCACACTTTTTCAGTAGAGTCCACACTTTTTCACTGGAAAGCGGAGGGCTGAAATAATATCCCTGGTACTCTTCACATCCGACTCCTTGTAAATATTCGAGCTGCTCGAGTGTTTCTACCCCCTCTGCAATGACAGAGAGATCAAGCTTGGCAGCGATACTGATAATAGCATCAACGACCGCACGTTCCTTATAGTTTTCATTTATCGTCTGTATAAACGATTTGTCGATTTTCAGGGTGTCGAGCGGGAAGTCTTTAAGATAGCTGAGAGAAGAATATCCGGTACCGAAATCATCCAAAGAAAGAGTGAACCCCCGTCGTTTAAGTTCATGCATGACGGGAATCGCGGTTTCAGAATCCTGTACAATAGATTCCGTTAACTCAAACTCCAAGTGTCGGGGAGCCATTCCCGTTTCTTCCATCACTGTTTCTACAACCTTTAAGAAGGAGGGCTGGCGAAACTGAACCGAAGAAAGATTGACTGCAATCCGTTCTACTTTATACCCTGCGTCCACCCATTTCTGAAATTGAACACAGGCCTCCCGCAATACCAGTTCCCCCAAAGGAATGATGAGCTTCGTTTCTTCTGCAATAGGGATGAATTCAGCCGGGGATATCATACCCATATGCGGGTGACGCCATCTTACTAATGCTTCAAATCCAATCACATCCCCCGTACTGACCTTAATCTGAGGCTGATAATGAACCTCTATTTCGCCTCTCTCCACTGCTTTTCTAAGACCTGCTTCCAGCTGTACTTTCCTTGAAATCATGGCACTGATTTGATTCGTGAAGAAGACACATTGGTTTCCACCGCTTTGCTTCGCCTGATACATCGCAGTATCGGCATGCTTCAATATAAGCTCCGAATCATGTCCATCTTTCGGAAAGAGCGAGATTCCAATAGATACAGACATGTAGATTTCCCGGTCATCAATAAGAAATGGCAAAGCCATTGCTTTCATGATGCTTTCAGCCTTCCTGCGGGCTTCTCCCTCAGAAGGCTCCGGTAGAACAACGACGAATTCATCTCCACTCTGCCTGACAAGTAAATCCTCCTCGTCGAGACAGCCTCTCATCCTTTCGGCCGTTTCGCTCAGAAGTAAATCACCGATCCTATGACCATACACATCGTTCACATGTTTGAAGCGATCCAAGTCAAGGAACATGACAGCCGATGAAGCATCGCTCTTTTCCTTCTGCATGGATTCAAACAAATATTCATACAACGCACGACGGTTTGGCAGCTGAGTCAAATCATCCTTGAAAACGAGCTCTTGTATCCTTGCATGAGCTTCCTTTCTTTCGGTTATATCGCGAATGATGCCTATGTAAAAGACCTCTCCATGGTCATCGATCTTAGCCAGTGACAATTCGACTGGAAACGTATGGCCGGCTTTATGCAGCCCCTCCAGCTCTACTGTCCTTCCGATTACTTGAACCATCTTAGAAAGGTCACCTTCTTCGTAGGGACCCGGAGTGAGCTTCCGAAGACTTTTTCCGTACATATCTTCTTTTCTGTGACCGAAAATCCGTTCCGCAGCCCTGTTCCAAGAGAGGACACGACCCGACGCATCCGAAGTGATCACCGCATCGTTCGCTGACTCCACGATGGACTTGTACATCTGATTCGCCAAATGAAGACGGTCGGTCGTGGACTCCATCTTCGTATCAAATGCAATCAACTTAATGAGAAAACCGATGGTCGCCATGACACCAAAAGCGATACACAAACCGAGAAGAGTCGGATCGATCACCGGTACTGCGGAGGAAATTTTTTCTTCCTCCATTGGATGGAAAGAGGCCGAATACATTCCTGTATAATGCATGCCGGAAATGGCTGCTCCCATGCCTAAAGAACTTCCCCACCATTTTAAATTGGTATAGTCGGCTTCTTCTCTCTTTACGTTCGCAGAGATCGTAAATAATTGGAGTGCAGCAAAAGAGGCAGCCAATGCGATACCAATGGATAGAGCGACCCAAAGGGGGTCATACTCAATACGCATCCCCATTTCCATCGCGTCCATCCCTATATAATGCATGGAGACGATACTCAGTCCGATCAGGACACTCCCCAAGATATGATGAAACCATCTTCTCTCTTTCCTGCTGATAAGATAGAAGGCGAGAAAACTGGAGAATATTGCTGCTATAACACTAAGCGTTACTCCCCATGCTTTATAGGTAACGACCATATCCATTTTGTACGCGAGCATGGCGACGAAATGCATCGACCAAATACCCACTCCGAAGGTCAAACTTCCGATAAGCAGCCACTTCCAACGGACAGCTCCTTCCGTCTGCATCATCCTCCTTACGAGGAGCAGTGCTGTATATGAAGACAGAATGGAAACGGCGATGGATAAGACCACCAGCCACCAATTATACTGTCCCAGTATTTCTTCATGCATGAACTTTCTCCCCTTTGCTTCCCGATCCTGCATACCAGGTATATATTCCTATTATACATCAGCATCCGAGAAATCGGCCAAAGTTCCTCCTTCTTCTCTTCCCACCTTATGAGAAAAAAACAAACCCCGAACGGAGTGACCGTTCGGAGTTTTTCATACGCTGTTATTTTATGATTTTATCCGCATAGACCGTTGGGGCGATTCGGGCCTGGGCAATGAGGACAGGCCACCAGAACGGACTTCCCCGCCACCCGTTCTCTTTCTTTCCTTCCTGTCTCAACATCAGGAGTGCGGGGGAGCTTTCCGCCACTTTTCTTGCCAATGCAAGCTCTCCGCTGCCTTTACCTGGGGTATCCGGAGAGTTTTCGAACTTCCCATCCTTCTTGAACCGCTTCACCTGCCGATGAGTGCGGGATAACAACCATACATAGTCACCGTTATCGGATTCTGCACAAAGGTAATCGATCAACGCTTCATACTCATCCAGGTGGAACGTGTACCCTTCTTCCATTTCCAGCGTTTCATACACAATCCGAAGCATCTCTTTAGCTTCGGATTTACGGATGAGGAAGGCTCCGTTTTCTTCCCGGACAGCAGACGCCTTCGCCTTATCTATCAGCTTGTCCAAAGTATGAATATGCTTTTGAATATTCGTTTTGTATCCCGTCTGGAAGCCTGTCGGAAGGATCCTTTTATGCGGTTTGATCATTATCAGACTGGAGAGCATGATCTTATTAGGGCTGCAAGGCAGGATCTCTTCCTTTCCATCCCTTTGTATGAAGACAACGCCCTGCTGATGTCCGCCTTTCTCAAAGACACGGCGCAGCTCTGCGTCAAATTCATGAATCCTCTTCATCACATCATAAATCTTTACCGTCGTATAGAAACGGGTAACAGCAAGATCTGCGACAGGACGGGCTCCGTACATTCTTGAATGTTGGAGAACCGTATCCTGTTGAAAAGATTTCGGGTTCCTTCCATAGAAGAAGCCGATCAAATGATGAACGGTCACTCCACGGTCCAGAATCTGTCCACCAATAAAAATGTTCATCGGGGCGCGCAGCTGCAATTCTCCCTGATCATCAAGCAAATCACGGATATCCCTTTCCGAGTTGACGACACTGCTGACCAGATGCTCCTCAAGCAGGGAATGGCGTACCTCTTCATAAATATCAGGAAACTCAGGAACCGGATGCTTCTTCAACTTACTTACGGAACGAATGATTCCGTCAAAAGAGGTGCGGATCAATTCCCGGAACAATTCGGACTGCTTTTCCGCTTCCGCGGTCAGAAGCGTCCGGAACCCTTCCATCAATTCCGCCTGCCAGCTGTGGGCGCTTTTCCCTCGTTCCGTGTGGATAATAAAGGCATACTTCTTCCGCTTCTGCCCCATCGCCCGCTGCTGCCAGCGGCGAATGCTTGCGCCTACAAGGAAGTTCATGACGGCATGACGGATATTCGCAATAGACTTCTGGGTGAGCAGACGGTCCATCTTCACACGGCGTCCGTCCATTTTCTTCATTACTTCCAGCTCTTTCTCCTCGACCGGATGAAAAAGATAGGAAGCAAGATGACCTTCCTGCTCACTCATTTCGAAGTAGACTTCCCCTCCGATATACCGGTCGTGAACAGGGACTAATTCCGTGAACGCAGGCCGGACCGGTTCGAACACCTTCCCTCTATGAAACGTTAAGTCTTCCGGCTGCAGATAGAGAGAATACGGTGTCGCCGTTACCTGAAGAAATGCCGGTTGGGCAAGCAGCTGCCGCAGTTCATTGATTTTTGTTGCGATGACTCGCAGCTCGGTAATGTTCTGATCCCGCTTATGTTCATAGGCAACACTTGCGAAATCCGCTTCATCATCGATGAACAGTACGCGTTTTCCGGCTAGCTCCGGATACTTCTCAAGCATGGTTTCCTTCAATCGATCGAGATTGCGGGTTTCCTTTTTTACGACAAATGCCAGCTTCTGAGACCATTCATATTTAGAAAGTCGATCCGGCATTTTCATAATGTCATACACCCGCATGGCGTCCGCCTTCAGCGGAGCTTCGAACTCCTCCTCTAACCGACTGCATGTCTGTCTGACGAGCGCATTCGTTCCTTTCGTCAACAGGATGACGATATCGAATCCGTTATCATACATCAGTCCCATCACCCCAAGGAACGTCCTCGTCTTCCCGGACTGTACCTTACCGAGAAGCATACCCGGACGGCTTTCACTCGTCGTTGTGTCCAGCAGCTTCGCAGCTGTACGAACAATACATTCTCGGAACGGCTGTTTATATTTATTTTTTATATTTAAATGTTGAAAAAAATCCCCATCGGTTATCAAGGGCTTCGTCTGCAAAGGCATGTTCATTCTCCTTTTTCTCAAAACACGCCTATTATATCGTACTTTCCTGCATCGCTAAAGCACAAAGTCTACCGCTCAGCCCGAGGAAGCGTCCGCTCCTCTTCATCCAAGTCCCTTCCGAAAAGCCTGCTGACCCGCTGTTCCGCTTTCCTCTCGACCTCTTCATCAATATGGGAAATAATCTGGGAGATGGCATAGGCAATCACGGCACTGTCATCCGCTAAACCTACACCGGGTATGAAGTCCGGAATGAGGTCTACCGGAAGAATCAAATATCCGAGGGCACCCATAATCGTGAGCTTCGCTTTCTTGGGCGTTTCCGGTTTTCGGAAGGCATAATAGAGGAGCAGGCTGTAGTAGACGACCTTCGCGCCGAGGCGTCCACTGTACCGGCGCAGTTTCTCCCCATACTCTTTTTCTGAGAAATGAGCGCGCCCTTTCTCTATTGCCTGCTTCGGATTTAACTGCTTAAGCCTTTCTTTGTAACTTTTCGTGGATTTCATAGGTTTTCCTCCTCTTGGTGTACTTTTGACGAAACCCATCCTTCTTAAACCTTTCCATTCATTAATAGATAAAACCGCAGAGGAATTTTCCCCTGCGGTTCTTCCTTTAATTATACAAGAACATTACTTTTTTCAAATTTTGGAATCCAAGCCCCGTGCGCATCTATGAGCTCATCGCAAAGAGAGACGATATCATCGAGCGACAGCTCTGCAGCCGTATGAGGATCGAGCATCGCGGCGTGATAGATATGATCACGCTTGCCGGTGATAGCTGCTTCGATCGTCAACAGCTGGGTATTTATATTCGTGCGGTTCAAGGCTGCCAACTGCTCCGGCAAGTCACCGATACGGCATGGAGTGACACCATTTCTATCGACAAGACAGGGGACCTCTACGACCGCCTTGTTCGGAAGATTTGAAATAAGTCCTCCTGTATTTAATACATTACCATGAAGGCGGAACGGACGATCTGTTTCCATCGCATCGATGATATAGGAAGCATATTCATGTGTCCGCTCATGGGTCAAATTCGAATTATGCACGACTTCCTCCCTCATCTTCTCCCAATCGCTGATCTGCTTCACACAGCGGCGAGGATATTCATCGAGAGGTATATGGAACCGCTCAATCAATTCCGGATAACGACCTTTGATAAAGTACGGATGATACTCCGCATTATGTTCCGACGATTCCGTCACATAGTATCCGAAGCGGTTCATCAATTCAAAACGCACCATATCATCATGTTTCTCTTTCTGCTTTTCCTGTGCACGCCTTTTGATTTCCGGATAAAGATCTTTGCCGTCCTTCTTCACTTCAAGAAGCCATGCCATATGATTGATGCCGGCAATTTTCCACTGGATGTCCGTATCATCCATATTTAACGATCGAAACAATTCGGGTACTGCTGCTTGAACGCTGTGGCAGAGGCCGACCGTTTGGACGGAAGTGTGGTGGAGCATTGCCCCTGTAAGCGCGGCCATCGGGTTCGTATAATTAAGGAAGAGAGCGTCTGGACAAACTTCCTCAATATCCTGAGCAAAATCCATCATTACCGGAATCGTGCGCAAAGCACGGAATATCCCGCCAATCCCCACCGTGTCTGCAATCGTTTGTCGCAGGCCGTATTTCTTCGGAATGTCGAAGTCGATTACGGTACTTGGCTTATACCCTCCAACTTGAATCGCATTGATGACATATTTGGCGCCACGAAGAGCTTCTTTACGATCCGTATAAGCTTTCACGGTCACGGTACTCCCCGTACTCTCTTTCAAGTTTTTCAACATTCGCTCCGACTCACTCAACCGCTGCTGGTCGATATCGAACAGGGCAAATTCAAATCCTTGAATACTTGGAGTGAGCATACAGTCACCAAGTACGTTTTTAGCAAAAATCGTGCTCCCAGCACCTAAGAATGTAATTTTAGACATGATATATTCTCCTAACTCTTAATAAATTAGCCTTTAATTGATCCTGAAGATAGACCAGCGACAAAATACTTCTGTAGAAATAAAAACAGAATCGTCATTGGAAGCATGGACATAAGAGCAGCAGAGGCGACCAGATTTAAGTTGTTTTGATTCTGCCCGAAGAAGCCGGCCAAGGCTACCGTCAGTGTCTGTACTTCTTTATCCTGAAGGAAGAAGATTGCAAATTGATAATCATTCCAGATAAATACACAGGAGATGATTAATACCGTCGCGGTAATCGGCTTGAGAAGTGGAAATACAACACGGAAGAAAATCATCAACGTGTTGGCCCCATCCATTTTTGCTGCCTCTTCCAGCTCCTTCGGTACAGTCGACCGGATGAAGCCCGCATATAAGAAAATCGTCAAAGGAAGAAACGCAGCCAAGTTATTCAGAATGGCAACCGTCCTCGTGTTCATCAACCCGATATCCACGACCAGCTGGTACAACGGAACAAGTGCAGTCAATGGTGGAATAATCATGATAGCGATAAAAAGAAAATAAACGAACTTATTCAATCTCGTATTCAAACGCGCCAAAGGATACGCTGCAAGCGAGCCAAAGATAATCAACAGGACGGCTGCACATGCAGTAATCATCATCGTATTAAAGAAGGCTGTACCAAGACTCGCTGTTTCCCATGCTTGGGTAAAGTTCTGGAAACTCCACGATTCCGGTAAAACCCAACGCGAACTGAAATCGTTATTCGCTTTAAAAGCTGTCGTTATGAAAATGTAGAAAGGAATAAGGTGAACGATCGAGATGACGATGGCCACGATCGTCCATAGTTTCTTAGATTTCTTCCCGGAATCATTCACGATGCATCGACCTCCTTACGCTTGAAGTAGACAAGAGCGAGCAGACTCAATATCAGGATAATAAATGCCATCAGCACACCCTGGGTCGCTGCATAACCGGCATCCTGTCTGTTGAAGTAAAGCGAGTACATGAATGTCGACATCGATTGCGAGGCGTTTCCCGGGCCACCGTTCGTCAGTGCCACGATCACATCGAACAACTTTAGTCCGCCAATGATATTTAAAACCATATTGATAGTGATGGCGGGCATCAACAACGGCAGGGTAATGCTCTTGAATTTCTGAAGAGCGGATGCTCCATCGATATTCGCCGCTTCGTAATAATCTTTAGAGATCCCCTGAAGGCCGGCTAAGTATATGATCATCGCAATTCCAACGAACTGATAAGTATTCACGAAGACAATGATCCACGGGTTCAAGTCAGGATTACCGAGCGCATTGACACTCTCCATTCCAAAGAGCATCAATACATCATTCAACGCCCCATTCTGATATGCGAAGAAGAAATACCAAATGTAACCCATGACAAGGGGGCTGATGATGACAGGTAAATATACAATCGTTCTCGTCACTGCCTTAAAACGGATGCTTTGGTTAAGCAGAAGCGCATAAAGCAGACCGATCACATTTTGAAAGATTGTACTTCCGATACCATATAGCAGCGTATTCTTTACAACGAGCCACGTATCCGGGTCTTGAAACATTCTTGTATATTGCTCGAACCCCACCCAGTTTTTCGTCTGTGAGAACCCGTTCCAATCTGTAAAGGATACGCGAATCCCGTTCAGGAACGGATACAGGATAAACACAGATACGACGAGGAGGGCCGGTAAGTACATCCACCAAAGGGACCCGGATCTGCTTTTCTTCTGTCGTTTTCTCTCTGAACGATCTTGCTCCTTAACGAGCGTCCTTTCTGTTTTTCGAACCATTTCACTCATGATATCCATCTCCTATAATAGATGCTGGATTTTCAAGGAGGGTTGTCACCCTCCTTCTATTCTCTCAATCTTGTATATTCTTCGGACATTTTCTCTGAAACTTCCTTCGGACTCATGGAATCGGACAACAACTCCTGGCCTGTAGCCCCCATAACATCCCACATGCCGCTCGGTAGATAGATACGGTCAAAATAAGGCTCGACCATCACACCTTCATATTTGTCATAGTATGCTTTGAAATAGTTGTCTGCATCGATGCCGGTCAATCCAGCAGGCAGAGAGGTTCCTTCCGCTACTTTCTTGGCAACTTCCGGACGCGCCAGGTATTCAATGAATGTCTCCGCTTCTTCCATGTGTTCCGTATTTTTTGAGACAGCGACAGTATGACGCTCGCCGCCGATCCAGCTTGGTTCATCTCCATCATGAATGATCGGCATAGGAATAACTCCGACCTTAACATCAGGATTAAGCTCTTCTACAGCTGTCCCGATGGAGCCTCCGCCAAACACAAAGCCAATCTTTCCTTGCGCCATCAATTGTGTACGCTGTTGTATTTGAGCTGTCAATACATCTTTATTCAATAACTCTTCATCTTTCATTTCCTTCAATTTTTCCGGAAGATACGTATAGTTGGACCAGTCAAACGTGCCATCCAATAGTTCTTCTTCGTAATTATTCTCTTCGTCTGTAACCAGTAACGGTGTTGCAAATTGATCGAAATATTGTCCGAAAGCAGATTTGTCCGAACCATTAACCCAGAGCGGCGTCACTTCTCCACCGCTTTTCTCTTTAATAGTCTCTAAAGCTGCCATGAACTCATCAAATGTCGCAGGAGGTTCGATTCCATACTCCTCCAGTAAGTTCTCGTTATAATTTATTCCATCTTTCGCCTGATTTAATGGATACGCATATACCATTCCATCCTCATCCTTAAGAATGGTATCAAGAGCAGGATCCAGTCGTTCCACCCACTCCATATCACTTAGATCAGCCACATATTCCCCATACCTTTGCTGTGACCAACCATGGGTATCAAACAGATCCGGCATATCGTTTGCAGCCATTTTTACACGGATCATATCTTCATATCCACTCCCCGGATAATTGTCTTCAATGTCGATGTCCGGATACTCTTCTTCAAATTCTTTGATGGTTTCCTGTAATACCTGCTTATCTTCTTCCGTAGTCGCCGTCGAATAAAAAGTAAGTACCGTTTTATCCCCATCTCCGCTGGCAGAGCTGTCTGAGCAGCCGACAAGGAAAACACCTATAATGGCTATGACAATAAGGCTGTACCATCTATTGTTCATCGTTGTTCCTCCTAAATGTAGTCATTCTTTACCCATACGAGCGAAACATTTGATTCCCTTATAAGTAATCCGATATACTTTAAGCGCTGAAGCTGATCCCTAAGCAAGACAGTCTTCAGCTGTTTACCACTGTGCATCTGCCTGTCCTTCCCAAAACAGGTGGATGTACGAATCATTTCTTTTCCCCCAAGGCCTCACCTCCTTAAAGCTGTAAAGGTATTAGGATATCCCCTTTTTTTGCAAATCCCTTTTCCTGCTCCCACAGCTTTCACGAATAATTAATTCGGTAGGAAGAACCACCTTCATTGGGATGTTGCGGCCTTCCAAGCGGTCGATCATAAGCTTCACCCCGGTCTTCCCCATTTCTTCTGTATGCACTCGAACTGTAGTAAGTGGTGTGCTCGCATAGCTAGCCAACTCGATATCGTTGAACCCTATGATCGCTACATCATCAGGCACTTGATAATTGTTTTCTTGAAGTGCCCGCAGCGCGCCGACCGCCATCGCATCACTGGATGCAAACACTGCTTCCGGGACTCTGCTGCTCTCAATCATCTCTTTCATCAGCCGATACCCCTCCGAAATACGGAACTGCCCAACCAAACATTTTTCTTCAGCGAATAGCCCCTTTTCCTCCATAATCTTTCGAAACGTCGCTTTTCTTCCTTCTTCCAAATCTTCCGTCCTGTCCACGAAATGCTCTACTTCCTGTCCACCTATGAAACCAATATCCTTATAGCCAAGTTCAAGCAGGTGTTCAACCGCCTGTCTGGTTGCATGTTCAAAATCAATCACTACCGCATCGTACACATCATCGTTCGTCGAATGGTTTATATAAACGACATTCTCCAAATGATCCGTAAGCGCCCTCAGAAGCTCTTCACTTATTCTCCCGACAACAATCAAATTTTTGATTTCATCACTTATTTTTCCAGCCTTCAGTTGACTCAATCGAAGAACCTCTGCCAGATCCAGCCCTCTCTTTTCACACTCACTTTCCACCCCCTGTCTTATATGGATAAAGTACGCGTCATTCAATTCCTCTTCAAGGGAATGGCAGATGAGAACACCTACTTTCCCGGGAATTGTCTTCGAAGTATTCGTACCTTTTCGTTCCTGCACAGTCTTATAACCTAATTCTTTCGCTATACTCAATATTTTTGATCTCGCCTCCGGTGAAACGGAAAGCGTCGTATCATGATTTAACACTCTTGAAACGGTGCTGCTTGAGTAATTGGCACGCAAAGCTATTTCCTTGATCGTAGTCATGAATTACTCCCTCTCCAAACATTAGTAAAACTTTAGTAAATATTATCGTTACATGAATAATACCAGAACAGTTAAGCGCTTTCAATATTATTTTCAGAAAAATCAAACGATTATTGCCTGGTTTTGTCACCTTTCTCTCCCTGATCTATATCCACCCGATAATTACCTCTAATAAACTTTAGTAAATTTACGCATAAAAAAAAGCTTCCGGGGTTAGCCGGAAGCTTTTCTTAAGTACTTATTTTTGAACGTTAGCCGCTTGTGGGCCACGGTCGCCTTCAACGATTTCGAAAGAAACTGTTTCGTTCTCTTCAAGAGTTTTGAAACCTTCGCCTTGGATTGCAGAGAAGTGTACGAATACATCATCTTGACCTTCTACTTCAATAAAACCGAAACCTTTTTCTGCGTTGAACCATTTAACTGTACCTTGTAACATATTGTTACCTCCTGCGTGGAATAAATCCACATTGTATTACTATTATTGCTCTGCAAATTCATTCAAGACGAAAGTGACTTAACAGTTACTTAAGCTTTCATTCGTAAACGAACAAGAATAATTAACTTTAACTATATAGGATCTTAGGTCATCTGTCAAGCGCCTGTGGATTTTCTTTTTAATATCCATTCTTTTAAACCATAACCTAAGACGTTTACTTCCAATAATATCAATAAGAAAAATGGCATTGTATCCGGAAAGAATTCTTGTTATTATAGTCTCTATTATCAAAAAACTTCAACAATTATTACACCAAGAAGGAGCTATACTCATGGAAAAAAAGATCCCTTTTTCAACCTATGCCGTCATCGGCACGATGCTGTTCGGAATGTTTTTTGGAGCAGGGAACCTCATCTTCCCCATCCAGCTCGGACAGCTGGCGGGTACAAACTTCTGGCCGGCTTTAATCGGTTTTCTGGTGACGGCGATCGGCCTTCCTTTCATGGGAATATTGGCCATCGGGTTATCCGGAAGCAGTGGTCTGCGTGATCTTGCCGGAAGGGTTCATCCCATCTTCGGTCTCGGATTCGCAGCAGTCCTTTATTTGACGATCGGACCATTCTTCGCTATTCCACGGACAGCGACCGTACCTTTCGTCGTCGGTTTCGAGTCCTTTATTCCGGAAGGCCAAACCACCCTTTGGCTTGCTGTTTTCAGCTTTGTGTTTTTCGCAATCGTCTATTATTTCTGCCTGAATCCCGCAAAAGTGATGGATTACATCGGAAAATATCTGACACCGGCCTTTTTAGTGTTCTTATTCCTATTAATTATCGTAGCACTTGTCAGACCGATGGGCAGTTTCCAGCCACCATCCGGAGACTACACTGATCTTGCCTTTATGACCGGATTCACGGAAGGATACAATACAATGGATGCTCTTGCTTCCCTCGCCTTCGGTATTGTTGTCATCCATGCTATTAAGAGCAAAGGCATCACGGATAAGAAAGCTGTCGCCAAAGCGACTTGGAAGTCAGGAATTTTCGCCATGGGATTGATGATGCTTATTTATGGTTTAATCACCTACATGGGCGCTTCAAGCGTTATGTCCATCGGCTTGTTCGACAATGGAGGCGTCATATTCGCTGAAGTGGCTAAGCATTACTTTGGATCGTTCGGAGCTGTTCTTCTCGGTATCATCATCGTTCTTGCATGTCTAAAGACAAGCATCGGCTTAATTGCTGCGTGCAGCGAGTTCTTCCACGAAATTGTACCGAAAGTCAGCTATAAAACATTTGTGTTTCTGCTTTCTTTCGTATCTTTTTTAATTGCAAACCTGGGATTGACAAAAATTATCCAATTCGCAGTTCCTGTGCTGATGTTCTTATACCCTATCGCCATTGTCCTGATTTTACTCGGACTCGCTTCTTCGTTCTTCGGTAATAAACAAAAAGTCTATACCGTTTCCGTTGCTTTCACATTCTTCGTCAGCGTCATCGACGGCTACAATGCTTTGAAAGACAGCCTGCCGAATGCCGCTGTTTCGTTTCTTGATGTCGTGGACAGCGCCTATGCGGCCTACCTTCCGTTTTATGATATCGGCCTTGGATGGATCGTTCCGGCAGTCATCGGTGCTGCCATCGGTTTACTTTGGCCCGGGCACAATGATAGAGGACATACCGTTCCCGTTGATGCATGACCATCCAACTTTACGGAAGAAAAGGTTTATCTTAAAGAAACAAAACGCACCAAAAGCCCGCGCTTTTGGTGCGTTTTTCTATTCCTGTTCCCTTTTGTTTCCATGATGGAGCATCGACTCCTGCAAGACGCATAAGCTTTCGAATGACACCGTCATGGGTGTCATGCTTTGAGCGTCGTCCACAAACCGTGCCAGCAATAGGTCACTTCATCCGCGTTTCCTGTCAACTTCTGAGTCAGCCAGCCTAACAAATCCCTTCCATCTCTGTCCAGTTTCTCCATTGGGACAATCCCCCGACCTGTCTCCAAAAGAATAAATACGACCGAACGTCCGGCATGCCTGACGTCCTCGACGAAGGTGAAAAAAAGTTTCTTTACCTCCTCCAGCGTCATTCCTTGCTGAAGGGCTTCTCTGATCCATACCTCGAACCCTTCGAGAACAAGCGTCCCGTCATGCACAGTCTTCCATTCACACCATTGCCGGGATTCATAAGCACTCACCCAATTTAAAGAAGGGAAGTGTTCTCGGACGTATTTTCGTTTTCCTGAACAGGCACCTCCGACCACGACGTGCATGACCATCCCTCCTCTGATTTACTAACTCTAAAATAGCAGCCTTTTCCGTGTGGCGGACTTATATCCCAGAAGGATGCTTCCGGATGAAGGTGTTGATATAAAGAACGAATAACTCCCCCATGCGTAACGAGAAGAATCTGATCATAAGAAGATGAAACCATTTCCTTTAAAAAAACACCCACCCGATCGTGGAACTCAGGAAACCGTTCTCCTCCGTCAGGACCGGTATTCTGCCAATCTTTTAACCACCTCTGATAAGAAGGATCCTGGACAAGGTCTTCGTGTCTTTTCCCCTCCCATTTTCCGAATGAAATCTCACGAAGACGGACGTCCTTCCACCCTTGCAGATCCGGCCTTAAATAGTGGAGGGTCTGCAGGCAGCGCCTCCTGTCACTTGTGAAGCAGGCATCAAAAGCGACCGTGGATAAGCTTTTTTTCAACTCAAACATCTCTTCCATCCGCTCTTCCATTACCGGTTCGTCCAAATGGCCGATATAGCGCTTCTCTATATTTGCCTTCGTCAGCCCATGACGAACCACATACAAATCCAAAGTACGAACAGCCCCCATAATTCTCCCCCCTCTATCGTTAATCCGATTAAATCTCCATTTACGCCACGGAAGTTCCTGACAATCCACCAACGTAAGATAAAGTAGTAGACGGCATAAGCTGCCATGAGAACGATCGTCCAAATGGATAACGCTCCCACACATACAACGACACCTACACCTATGATGACATCCCTTCGGTCCATATGTTTCTTCCACTCGAAAGCGAGACCCTTCTCCCGCATCAATGGAAGCTGATACAGAACGATCAATGCCGCTGCTCTGCTTAACGCAGGGATGAAGAAGATAGAAAAGAGCAGATTCTTATCAAGTCCATAAACGAACAGGCCGAAGATGAAGCTTGTTTTCCATGCCAGATGGAAAACGAGCGCTAATATCCCGAAACTCCCAACGTGGGGATCTTTCATGATCTCCCATTTACCTTCCAGTGGCTTGTTGGATCCTTTCGCATCGGCTGCATCCATCAGCCCGTCGAGATGAAGGCCGCCGGATACATATACCCACAGGGAAATGACCGCCAGCCCGCCAAACCATATAGGAAAGTAGAGCACCGTCCCCCACCATAGGGCTGCGAGCAGCATACCAATGATGAAACCTGCGATTCCATAAGATCGAAGAGCGCTTTTGATTGTCCTTTGTTCCCATGGACATTCGATGGTAAGCGGAATACGCGTCAAAAACTGAATGGCGAGAATCAAACCGTAAACGCCCGTCTTCAACCTATTCCTTCTTTCCAGGAAAGAGGGATGCCGGAAATGACCTGAAACGCTTCATCGGCTTTAGCTGCCAGGAGCTGGTGCACGTCCTGAAGGGTTCTTATGTATTCCATGACAGAAGGTTCCTGCACCGGAGTTCCCTCATTGACATCGTTGGATACGAAGATAAGCTGCAGCCGCTTCTCACGACCGATTCGCAGCAGTTCCTTAACCTTTTCCAGAATCATGCCCAGGTCCTCCTTTTCGTCATACATTAAATGACTGACCCATATGGTGACACAATCAATCAGCACAGCAGAACCCTCTTCCACATTCATTAAGTCCCCTGCTATATGAACCGGCGCTTCCATAGTGCGCCACTCTATCCCACGATCTTTGCGGTGCCGTATAATCCGGTCTTCCATTTCTTCATCCACTACTTCAGCTGTCGCAACATAAATAAGCTTTCCTGTGCTGGATTTAACCTTCGCCCTGCTCTCAGCAAAAGCGCTCTTGCCGGAACGGGCGCCTCCAGAAACGAACGTCACTGTCCCTTCCAAGCTGCCAGCACCTCCAACAGTCGATCGTTTTCTTCCTTCTTTCTTACAGCCAGCCTTATATACGTTCCTTCCAGTCCGGAAAACGTATGGGTGTGACGCGGAATGATTCCATTCTTAACCAGATAAACGAACAAAGGGTCGGAATTTGCCGCGGATGCATCCTTCAACAGATAGAAATTAGAAACAGATGGTGAAACCGTAAATCCAAGTTCATGCAAAGAAATCACTAATCGCTCCCGCTCTTCCTGTACGAAACGGCGGGTTTTATGTATATAGTCGGTTCGAGCGAGCAGATCGGGCAGTAAAGAAGCAACCACTCCGTTTACACTCCATGGGATCTGCACCCCGGCAACCCGCTTGATTTGTTCGGGTTGGGCCACTATGTACCCAAGGCGAAGACCCGGAACCGCATAGATTTTCGTCAAGGAACGCAGGATAATCAAGTTTGGAAAACGCTCCATTAACGGGAGGATATTTTGTTCCTCCAGCGGAAGGAAGTGAACAAAGGCCTCATCGACCACCACTGTCACCTCGGACTTTTCCGCTTCTTCAAGCATTTGTATGAGCGGATCAATCGGGATTATTGTACCCGTAGGATTATTAGGTCGACAAAGAAAAAGCAGGTCTGTTTGTGGGATCGCTGTCAGCACTTCCTGCACGGGAAAACCAAAATCCTCTTTTAAATTAAGACGCGTCACATCTATTTGATATGCTTCACATGCTCGTGCATACTCGGAGAATGCCGGCTCGATGATCAGCGCGGATTTACCCGCAAACAGATGTGCCACGAGGAAAATCGCTTCTGCTCCTCCGTTAGTAAGGCGAATCATGTCCGGTTCGACCAAGAGCGCATCGGCAAGCTCCTGCACTTCGCTGCGGTAATCAGGATCGGGATAGACATCCAAGGTACGGAATGCGGCAGCCAGAGAAAGATCGGGCGGTGGTCCCAGCGGATTTAGATTTGCACTGAAGTCCATCACCTTCTTTTCCCCCATATCATATCGTTTCATTATTTTTAACGGATTCCCGCCGTGTTCCGGCCATTCTTTCATCCTTTTCCTCTCCCTCTATCAGAAATAGTGAGTGATACCAATGACTATACCAACAAGTGCCAACACCACCACCCATGTAACGTGCATATACCGAACGGTTATTAATATGTCCGCCGCCTTCAGCTTCCTTCCTGCTGTTCCAAGCTCTGCACGGTAAGAAGGAATCCCTTCATAGAAATTCACACCTCCGAGACGGACACCGAGAAGCCCGGCACACATAGCTTCCGGAAATCCGGCATTCGGGCTCGGATGCTTTGCCGCATCCCGCCGTACGATGACAAGACCATTTTTACGCCTTGAATCTCTGACATGAAAAGAACCAATCCACATGGCTGCCGCTGTCACCCGTGCAGGCAGCCAATTGACGATGTCATCAAACCTGGCGGATGCCCAGCCGAAATTAAGGTAGCGATCATTCTTATAGCCGACCATCGAGTCCAATGTATTTGCTGCACGATAGGCGAACGCAAGCGGTCCGCCGCCGATCAGTGCCCAAAGAACTGGGGCAATGACTGCATCGACCGTATTTTCGGCAACAGTTTCCACGGTACCACGCGTCACTTCGTTTTCATTCAGAGCTTCCGTATCCCTGCCTACGATCCAGCTGAGCTTTTCCCTGGCGGCTTCGATATTCCCGGCGCTTAAAGGCACCAGCACCTCATAAGCGGCCTTCTGAAGCCCTTTGATGGCAATAGTGGAAGATACAATATACCCTTCCACCAGAAAAGCCAGAACCGGATGGACCGCTTCCGCCAGAGTAATCAACACAAAGCTGATACTTGCAGCCCCTCCTACGATGACGATAACTAGCATTACACCCTTCTCCCTAAGACGTTCACCATTGTTCCACTTACCTTCAAGCCGACCGATAAGCTTTCCGATTCCGATTACCGGATGGGGAATCCACTTAGGGTCACCAATCCATAAATCCAGTCCTATTGCAAAAAGCAGAATATAGTAGTGATAAAGCCAGTCCATCAACGGGATCCCCTTTTCTCATATTTATCGAGGGACTCCCTTACACCGCGGTAGACAATTGTACCGATTGCCTGCCCGACGGCCGTCCCTGAGCCGGCATAGGGAGTCAGTGCCCCTACCTGTGTGGAGGCGACGACGGTACTATCTGTGGATGTACCGGTCGCTGTCGATCCCGTCACTGGATCCAGGACAGACCGGTCTGCCAACGCTTTCACCTTAGCTTCTGTCACGGATTGAACGGCATTGACGAGGGCACCGTCTGTCAAATGAGCATCAACAAAAACCATAATGTTGATCGTCCCCGGCTGGATTGCACACAGTTCTCTTCTTCTAGAAATATCGACCGCATTACCGACTCCTGCCGTCACAACAGCCATTACACCGATACCCTGAACGTTTTCTTTACAGATGACATAGTCCTGCAGATGGACAGCGGTCATCATTCCAATTGTTTGAGCGGGATCGACGCCTCTTGTTTTCATCCAGCTGATGACATCCGTTTCCGGTTCCCGGCAGTCGTAGGATAAATCTACATGAAAATTACAAAAGTCCGTAGACCAGCCGATACCACCGCCAATGACGCTGTTTGCCATCGTCCGAAGCGGCCGGGTAAATTGGAGATGTATCCATTCCGCATTTTGAATGATTTGATAATCCGGGATCGTACCCGTCTCCTGATTGGGTGTTACCACGATTTGTGACTTCGGTATTTCCGGGTGATAATGATGATGGACAGGAACATCGTACACTTCCTGCAATAAATCCTCCTGCTGCAGCAAGGACAGATCCCCTGTTGCGACAAGTTTCCCTTGCTGCAGTAACCCGACATCATCTGCGAACAACGCGGCCGTATTCAGGTCGTGGAGGATTGCCACAATCGTCAGATCATGATCCCGTTGATGCTTCTTCAAATGTTCCAGCATGACGACTGTATGCTTGATATCTAAATGGTTTGTCGGCTCATCCAGGAAAAGGATCTTCGGCTGCTGCGCCAATGCCTTTGCGAGCAGAACCCGCTGTTTCTCTCCACCGCTCAAGGTACGGAACGGTTGATTCTCATAGCGGCGGACATCCGTCTCTTCCATTACAGCATCCACGATACGAAGATCTTCTTTCGTCGTGTGCTTTAACCACCCTCGTTGATGAGGATATCTTCCAAGCGTAACGATTTCTCTGACCGTAAAGTCGAATTCCACATACGATTCCTGGGAGAGCACAGCCATCATTCTTGCCTTTTCCCGGGGAGAAAACGTATGCAGAGACCTGCCGAACAGTTGAATAGTTCCCGTCGCTGCCGGCAGTATCCCTGTAATTAATTTAAGCAGGGTCGTCTTTCCGCTTCCATTCGGACCAAGCAATGTAAAGAACCGGCCGGTTTCAATCGACAAATCAATATCATGGACAATCCGTTTGCCTTGATATCCTCCTGATACACCTTTCATCATTATCATGATTCGTTCCTCCTGAATCGCTCTCTGATCATAAGTAAAGCAAAGATCGGTGCGCCGATCAGGGCGGTGATGACACCAATCGGCAATTCTTCCGGTGCCACAATCGTCCGTGCAAATAAATCGGCGAGAATCAGGTAACCACCGCCGGCAAGCGTGGATAACGGCAGGACATGGCGGTGGTTGGGCCCAACAAGCATTCGGATGAAATGAGGGATGACCAGTCCGACGAATCCTATTTGTCCGGATACGGCGACGGCAGCCCCTGTCAACAGCGATGCGCCGACGATGACCATCACTTTCCCTCGATTCACGTGCACTCCCAAGTGTTCGGCAGACTCCTCACCAAGCGCCATCGCATTTAATTCGCGCGTTTTGAACAGGAGAAGCAGGACCCCAACGACGAAAAACGGAAGAAGCAATTGGACATGACTCCATCCCCGCATCCCGACATTCCCCATCAGCCAATAAAGAATCTGCCGCATATCTTCTCTTGAACTCAAGGCAATGATTAAGGAAATGACCGCACTGATGAAAGAACTAACGATAATACCAGCCAGAATGATCGTCTCGATCGCAAGCGTTCGATTGGCCAGGTGGGTCACCCCGAAGACGATAAGCATCGTGATGAATCCGGAGATAATCGCTACAACCGGCAGCGTGAATTCGCCTAGAAACGAAATCGTAATTTGGAAATACAGCACGCATACAGCACCGAGGGCGGAACCGGACGAAACGCCGATTGTGTACGGATCAGCCAGCGGGTTCCTCAACAATCCTTGGAAAGCAGCACCTGCAATGGAAAGGGAAGCACCTACGAGAAGCGCCAGCAGTACCCGTGGAAACCGTATTTCCCAAATGATCAGTTCGGTGGATTTCTCGACTGTCTCTTCCCGCAAAGTAATCCCGAGCGTTTTATTAAGCAGAAGATCGAGGACAACCGGGATCGGGAAATCGACACTGCTGTTTAAAACGCCAAGAAGGGTCGCACCAAGTACGAACCCTCCCAACAAGATGTACATCCACCCGATCTTATTCAGTAAATACTTCTGGATAAATGAGCTTTCCAAGCGTCTCTACTCCATCGATCAAACGCGGTCCCGGACGCGTCACCGTATCGTTATTCACATCGAAGACCTGTTCCTGCTTCACGGCAGGAACTTCCGCCCATCCCGCTCGGTCAAGCACCTGCTCCTCAGGATTATCGACATAGTAGCCGTAAGTGGTGATGATGACATCAGGATTCTTCTGGACGGCTTCCTCTTCCGTCATCTTCACCCAACCTTCCTGGTCGGCAGCCGTATTTTCGGCATGGATCGCCTCCAGCATCTCATTCATGAAGGTTCCTGTACCGGTTGTATAAATATCAGGACTAGGAGCGACCTCCACCCAAACCCGTTTCTTTTCCTCGACAGCTTCTGCCTTCTCTTTGATCTTCTCCAAGCTGGACTGCATGTCGCCTACAAGCTCATCCGCTTCTTCGGATGCCCCTTCCACATCACCAAGCAGTTCGATATGGTCATATACAGCATCAAAAGACTCCGCACTGTCGACAACAACAACGTCGATACCGGATTCTTCGAATTTATCTAGAATATCGCGATTATTCTCCTGGTGGAAATCTGTCACCAGCGCAAGATCCGGATCTAAAGATAAAATCTTCTCCACATCCATTTCCTGAGCTCCAATTTTTTCTATATCATTTGCTTCCTCCGGATAATTGCTGTATGTATCGACACCAATCAACTTATCGCCCTGACCGAGCGCAAATGTAATTTCTGTGTTGCTGGGTATTAACGATACGATCGTCTCCGGCTCCTCTTGGATCGTAACTTCCTCTCCGCTTCCGTCTGTGACCGTGACCGGGAAGTCGGCAGAATTTCCCTGCTGATCGGTCGTTTCCTCCGCACCAGCATCTGCGCCCTGCTCCGTTTCATTGGAATCGTCACTGCACCCGACAGCAAACATCAGAAGCATACCGATAACAAACGGCATGAACCAGTGTGTTCTTTTCATGTATCATTCCCCTCCCTATTTTTGCTCACAAAAAAACGCCATTCTCTAAGAAAAAGGCGGTCGTCGAAGGAGGCGGAATGATACACGCTGATAAATAAACGCACACATCACGCTCGTTCGAAGCAGACCTTTAACCCGAAAGTCTCTTCTCGAACACGTCAGGCAGGTCTCCTGGCTCCGTTTCATCGTCAAGCTGCCCTTCCCGTACAAACAGTGGCACGCAGCTTTCCTCAACGTTACAGTGGCGGGACCGCATCGGATTTACACCGATTTCCCTTTTCACCTACAGCATGTAGGACCTGATCGCGGAATATTCGAATTTTTGTGATGATTCTATTATAGAATCCCGTCGGAAAAAAGTAAATCTTGTCATATCCTTCATAGGGGCCCTGCTTCTGCTCCTATCTACGCTGGTACTGCTCCATTATGTCTTCCAGTCTATCTACGTCTAAAAAACCTGTGACGTGCGCTGCTAAACGATCATAAGCTTCCAACCGGAGTTGTTCATACAACACGTGCGCTTCCGCCTCCTGCAATCCTTTTCGTTTCCTAAGCTGGTTGAGAAACAGGTGGCGGAACTTGTCGTTATGGAACACACCGTGAAAATACGTCCCATATGCTCCATCGCTTACGGAACCATCAAGGAAGGAATCGACATCCCCCGTCCTCTCTGTCTGTCCCATATGGACTTCATAGCCTTGAATATCCAGCTCTTCTCCCGAGAAATGAACCTTCATGCTTGAGCGAACCGTCCTTTTCTCTGTAAGCATTGTCGTCTTTAGTGGAAAAATCCCGATCCCTTCCACTTCGATGGCTTCAGATTCTACTTTTTGAGGATCATGGATCTTCTCCCCCATCATTTGATAGCCGCCGCAAATCCCGAAGATGATGGTTCCTTGAAGGTGAAGCCTTCTGACAGCGCGGTCCAACCCCAGCTCCTTCATGAACTGACAGTCTTCCAGCGTATTTTTCGTTCCGGGAAGAATGATCAAATCGGGTTTTCCCAATTCTTCCGGCTTCTGAACAAGCCGTACGTGGCAGTCCGTTTCAAACCGAAACGGATCGATGTCTGTAAAATTAGAAATGCGCGGAAGATGAATGACAGCGATATCCAAATCCTTGGCATCGTCGGGGAAACGGCTGTATTGATGGAGACTCAAGGAATCTTCCGCATCCATCGCAGCATCTTCCAGGAACGGAACGACACCCAGAACCGGGATACCTGCATACGCTTCAAACCAATCCAAACCGGGCTGAAGCAGAGACACATCTCCGCGGAATTTATTGATGATTACACCGCACACTCTCTTTCTATCAATCGGATCAAGCAGCTGCAGGGTTCCGACAAGGCTTGCAAATACGCCTCCTCTGTCGATATCCCCTACAAGGATGACTGGAGCATCCGCCATTCTTGCGATACTCATATTGACAAGTTCACGGTCGTTTAAATTCACTTCTGCCGGGCTTCCGGCACCTTCGATTACGATTCTGTCAAAACGACCGGCTAAAGATTGATAAGCTTCTCGTATTACCTGTTTGGCAGTCTCGTAATATTCCTTCCGGTACTCGGATGCTTTCATATTCCGGAGCGGCTTCCCATGGACGACAATTTGGGATTCATCATCCTTCGTCGGCTTGATCAATACAGGGTTCATCATCGTCTCTGCCTCGACACCGGCAGCTTCCGCCTGCACCCCCTGCGCGCGTCCGATTTCTCTGCCATCTATAGTGATATAGGAGTTGAGCGCCATATTCTGCGACTTGAACGGGGCGACAGCATATCCTTTTCGTGCAAAAATCCTGCACAAAGCCGTAACCATCATACTTTTCCCCGCATCTGAGTGTGTGCCCTGGATCATAATTGGTACGGCCTTCATGAATTGCGAACCTCCCTGCATTTATTCAGGAAAGCATCCACAACGGATGGGTTCGATGCAAAGTGTATATGCGTGTACCCGGCGACAATATTCTTATGAATGACTCCTTCTGTCCCTTCTCCGAATGTTCCTTTAACGAAGTAGGCCGGCGTATGCTCCTCATCCGGGCGATATACAGAATAGTGGAACTCGTGACCTCTTGCGGTTTCCCCTTCAGGAAGAAGAAAATTCCCGGGTCCTCCATGGATTTCCCTGTATCCGACAGCAGCCAGCTTTTCCTGCATATGCATGTCCCCGGAAATAGCCCCAACCATGGGATGTCCGTTGATGGCCTTTGTTAAAAACATGAATCCTCCACATTCCGCTAGGACAGGAAGCCCTTCTTCGACGCGAGCCAGGAACGCTTTTCTCATGTCTTTCTGTTCCGAGAGTCGTTCGGCATAAAGTTCAGGAAAGCCGCCGCCCAGATAAACGCCGTCCGCCACTTTAGGAATTTTCTCTCCAGCTAACGGAGAAAAACGAAGCACTTCTACACCGCGCGCCTCCAAAAGTTCGAGATTTTCCGGGTAATAGAAGTTGAACGCCTTATCCTCCGCAATCGCTATCTTAAGAGAAGAAGAAGCCTGCTGTTGAAATAACGGCGAAGGGGGAACCTCCATCCAAGGCTTATTCTCACTTATCTGCAGCAGTCGCTCCATATCTACGGTTTCCATGACGGCTCTTCCCATCTTGTTAAAAAGGTCATCCAGCTCTCCCCTTTCAATGGCTGGGATCAACCCAAGGTGTCGTTCCGGCATCTCTAAATCTTCCATTCGAGGCAGATACCCGCACACCGGGATGCCACACGCCTGCTCTACCGCTTCTTTGATAATCCAATAGTGCCCTTCGCTTCCGACTTTACTTGCAATGACACCGGCAATGTCCGTCGTGTCATCAAATAACTGGTATCCTTTCACGATGGCTGCGGCGCTTCTTGCCATCTTACTGCAGTCAACGACAAGAATGATAGGTGCATCAATTTTCTGACTGATTTCCGCGGTCGACCCTTGATTGGATGTCGCGTACTTACCGTCGTACAGTCCCATGACTCCTTCGACAATCGAGATATCTGCCGTGTCACTTCCTTTTTGAAACACTTCCGCCAACACGTCATCCGGAAGCATCCAACTATCCAGGTTCCGCGCCGGCCGCCCCGTTACCGCTTTATGAAGACTGGGATCGATATAATCCGGTCCGCACTTGAATCCCTGTACGTTCCATCCCTGCTGCTTCCATGCCGCCATTAACCCGAGTGTAATCGTCGTTTTACCGGCACCGCTGGCTGCGCCGGCTATCACCAAGCGTTTTCTCATCAATATTCAATGCCGCGCACCGCCGGCACTCCTTCATCGTAGTAATGCTTCTCGACGTGCACATTGGAAACAAGATCGGCCAGCTCCTTAATTTCCTCCTTGGCACTTCTCCCTGTAAGGACAAGATGAACGTGCTCCGGTTTATGGCGGATCAGCTCCTGCACTTCCTCCAATGGCAGTACATCATCGACCGGGAATGTGTCGATCGCCAGGGCATTGTTTATTTCATCAAGGACGACCACGTCATACTCGCCGGACATGACGGTTTGTTTCGCTTCCGCCCACCCGGACTTCAACGCTTCCCTATGTACATCCGGAGTTTTCAGCCAGGTGAACCCCTCTCCGAGCTGCACCATTTCCACACCCAGCTTCTCAAGCGCCTTCATTTCTCCATAGCTCCGTTTCTTCGATTTGATGAATTGGAGGATTTTTACGTTCATTCCCTGCCCGACCGCTCTCACCGTCAGTCCGACGGCAGCTGTTGTCTTTCCTTTTCCATCTCCGGTGTAAACCAGAGTCAATCCTTTCCGTTTTGCTCTTGCCATGTCATTCACTCCTTTTTATTTTTTCTGAATAATCACACAGAATCTCTATGATCATAGCAAAGGAACGACATTAAAAAAAGCAGGCGCCCTTTTCTTTCACACGAAAATGATGGACAGAGCGGGATTCAAGGCTGAACAATTTTTTTCAACAAAAAAGCAGGCCGCCGGCCTGCTTTTTATTTCTGCTCAGTCATGGAACTTCCTTTTAACGTAACGAAGCATTTCTTCCTTCCCGCCAGTGGCTTCATCTTCCTCCCATAATGTGCCTGAAAAGATAAAGCCAAGCTTCTCCAACAAGCGGGTCGATGGTTCATTCTGAGGATGTACTTTGGCTTCCACCTGCTCCATCCCCCAGCGATGAAACGCATGATCTACAAGAGTGGAAACTACTTCTGTACCATAGCCCTGCCGCCAGTAAGCCTTGGCGATCTCATACCCGATTTCTACTGTTCCGGCACTATCGTTCACCGCATTATAACCACAGGACCCGATGATACGTCCTGCTTTTTTAGTCTCGAGGGAATAACGAATGGCTTCTCCCTTTTCAGCCAGTGCATTCATAAGAGCGATCATACGGATGGCTTGATCCCGGCTGGAGAATGGTTCGATATTCATAAATTCCGCAACCTCCGGATCGGACCATACAGCGAATAGGTACGGCGCATCTGCTTCTTTACATGGACGCAGATGTAATCGTTCGGTGTACCATTCTTCTATCAATCTCTTTCTCTCCCTTCGCTTCTGTTCTACTCCTTTAGAAACGTCGGTTCTCTGCGCATCGTTTCCCCCTTCCCTAACTCTTGTTCTACGTTCGTATTAGAAATCGGCTTCAGATCCGGACGCTTGAAACACGTCCCAATGTCCATTCATCATGGAGGTGTAAACCCGTTTCACGATATAATCTTCGTCTCCGGTCGTAATCTCGAACGTGTCCGATCCTAAGTAGTTAATAGAATCAATGTCTTCTGATTGAAACTGATCGCTTTCTTCCAAGTAATCCGCCAGAACCCCTTCTTCATTCCATTCATAGTAAAGATTGTAAGGCCCGAAAACATTACATCCGGCGAATACCAATAAAGCAGCGAAAACAGTCAGAATCACTATACGCTTTCTCATAGTCACTCTCCTCTATTCTCTTATCGATAGATTCCGAGTTTCATCATATATCCTAGAATTAAATTTGTAAATATTACCCAATACGATCAACCTGTTTCCGCACCGCCTATGTGATTTACTACGCGTCTTCTCACATAAATAACCAACAAGAATGCAACAACCATCTCCGCCATCGGCAAAGACAGCCAAACGCCGGCTGGCCCGAGGAACAGCGGCAGAATCCATAAGAACAGAAGCAGAAGTACAAAGCTTCTGAGCAGAATGATGATGGTGGAAGAGCGGATCTGTCCGATCGATTGAAAATAGGTCATATAAACAAAGTTGAAGCCAAGGAATAAATAAGCATTAAAGAACAATCGAATTCCGTCTACGGCGAGCGAGCGGACGTGTTGAGACTCAAGACCGAACAACGATACGAGAAGCGGCGCTGCGAGAAGTCCGACAACAAGCAGTACGACGCCCATTACTAAAGCAGTAACCTCCCCAATCTTCACACTCTCCCGAATCCGGCCTCTCTCTTTAGCGCCGTGATAATAACTGATCATCGGTTGAAGCGCCGATTCGATTCCGAAGAACGACAGGAACATGAAGCCGTGCAAATAATTGATAACGGAGAAAGCGGCGACTCCATCCGTTCCGAGCATGCTTACGATTGCCAGGTTATACGCTGCAACAAAGACAAGCGCCCCCGCCTCTGCAAGGAAGCTTGGAAATCCGATCGAGAAAATCGCACCCAGACCAGACCAGCTCCACTGGAAAGCAAAAGGTCGGAGTTTTGTTTCTCTGCGAAAGAAATGGATGAGTAAAACAAAAATACCGAGAACACTCGCAAGAATGGTGGCCAAGGCAGCACCAAACACGCCCAGACCCAATATGAAAATCATATAATAATTCAAACCGATATTGGTGACTGCTGTTATCCCAAGTGCAACCATCGAAAGCACAGGGCCTCCATCGTTTCTAACGAATATACTAAGCAGCTGCTGCAGGGCAATAAGCCACCCAAGGGAGAAAAGGACCTGTAAGTACTCCACTGTATGTGAGAGCGTCTCTGCGTTCGCCCCTAACATTCGGGCTGCCGCTTCCACTTGAAAATATCCGACCGTACCGATGAGAGCAAGGATGAGGATCGTCGTTATAAGAGACAGGGAAAAAACACTCCGCGCCTGTTCCATCTGACGTTCCCCGATCCGGATGGAATACAGCGTTCCGCCACCGATACCGATCCATAAAGCAATGGAAAAAATAAGCGAGAAAACCGGCATGGCTAAATTGACGCCGGCAAGACCTTCCGCACCGACCCCGTTACCGACGAAAATTCCGTCGATCAGGATATTGATGGACATCAGCATCATTCCGAACAAAGAGGGAAAGAAATACTGGAAGAATACTTTTCTTACTGGTTGATGCTGCAAAATGCTGTGTGTATTTGTCATCATGGTTCCTCCCGTATATGTTTACAAGAGAAAGTATAAACCTTCAAGTTACTTCAAGGTCAATCATTTTTATGGACAGGTATTTGGATCCATGTCATATAATCCTTCTCATAGCGGATCACCGATTCATCAAGCAGGCTGATTTCCACAGCGTTTCCTACTATTTCACAGCCTTCTATTTTCAGCTGCTCCAACATAAACCGATAACTTTGCTTTATTGCTTCATACTTCCCTTTATGGGGATAACACGCATACATCCCTTCTGCTAAAAAGGAGGACTCCGGTTTTTCCTTATTCTTGTGCAGGAGTTCAAAGACTGAGCGATACTTTACCGGTCCCTCACCATCCAGACTATCCATATCTGCAATCGTGCCGAAGTCCCCCGTGAAAAATCCGTCATACATGATCCCTGACAAGGAATGATATTCCAAATCTTTCACGTAGATGTCGTCGGAAGCCTCCTTCAAATCAATCGGCTCATCATTATATATATAGGAAACGGGACGTGCAGGAAACCATTGATAGGTCATAGAGGGCTGAGACATTAATGTAAGGCCCTGTTCTATGGTCGAAATTTTATTCTTAATCTTTTCTTCTACTATCGATAGCCGCAGCTTTTCCATTATCACTTCATCCAGCTTCCGCTCCAACCGTTCTTTCGTATTTTCAGGAGTCCTCTCTTTCAGCTGCTCCTGAATATCCTTCATAGTAAATCCATTCTTTTTCATAAAGATGATGGTATCCAATACCGGAAACTGATCGACGGTATAATAACGATATCTGCTTGAGTCATCCGTGTATTTCGGCTTAAAAATGCCGATTTCATCGTAATAACGCAGCGTTGAAGCAGGTAACTGGAAGAGGCCGGCAATCTCTCCTATACGGAACTTTCTTCTCATAAACATCCCATCCATTTTTTCTTTTATTATTCCTTATACCCTTGCAGAAATCAATCGCTGAATGTAATATATAAATTACATAAGCAATATATATTTAACATGATTGGGTGATACGAAAGTGAACAAAATCAAACTGGCACGTCTAGAAAAGGATTTGACTCAAGCCCAGCTTGCCAAACGTGTCCAAGCGACAAGACAGACAATCGGCTTAATTGAGAAAGGCACCTATAACCCCAGCCTTCAGCTCTGTATCGCGATTGCCAAAGAACTTGATAAAACATTAGATGATTTATTCTGGGAGGAATCATAATGGTCCAGTCATTTCTCAACTATTTCTTACCGAAGGATGAATACAAACGTTCACAAATCGTTTACTTTATGGCAGAAGCGGCTTTTTTGACTGTACTTCTCCTTCTGCCACTTACACTTATGAACAACATATGGTGGAATTCCCAATCTTTTAATGAAATTTCCATCCTGCTTACTCCTGTATTCGTGATGGCATACACCTATTTTCGTTATGTATTTAAAGGGATAGAGCATACCGACATCTCTGAAGAGAAAACCTATCGTGCACAACGCCGCCTGAATAGGAAAAGAGCCCTTTTCTTCGCGGCCATATTCATGATCGTGCTTTTGATCAACAATGGAATACCGTCTACGGGCATGGAAATTCTCGACATAGCAGGTCCCGTCTTCCTCGGCTTCCTGTTCTATCTGCTCTTTGACTACATCTCTCTTAAACGGTCCTATAATAAAAATAAAGACCTGCTTGATGACTGAATCAGGTTCACAGCAAATCCAAAGCCCCTCTCCCAAAAACAAAAAAAGAGGAATCCTTTTGCAGGAGTCCTCTTTCCGCTATTAATATAACTTCGTTAACGCGTCTTTATCAAACGGAAGCAGATCATTTACTCTGCCTTCCTCTACTTTCTTAACCCATTCCGGATCTTGAAGCAGAGAACGACCGATGGCAATCAAATCGAATTCGTCCTGGTCCAGTTTTTCAATGAGACCGTCCAGACTCGTCGTATTTGCCGCCTGAAAACTTGTAAATGTTCCGTCCAATCCGACAGAACCGACAGAAATAGCAGGTTTTCCGGTCAGTTTCTTCGTCCATCCGGCAAGGTTCATTTCAGAGCCTTCAAATTCCGGTTCCCAGAATCGACGGGTAGAGCAGTGGAAGATGTCGACTCCAGCGTCAGAAAGCGGCTGAAGGAATTGATTTAATTCCTCTGACGTTGCTGCAAGTTTTGCTTGATAGTCATTCATTTTCCACTGACTGAAACGGAAGATAATAGGGAAATCCGGGCCGACGGCTTTACGGCATGCCTCAATGACTTCGACTGCAAATCGCGTACGGCCGACCAAATCACCACCGTAACGGTCGGTGCGCTTGTTCGTATGCTCATAGAAGAATTGGTCGATCAAGTATCCATGTGCTCCGTGAAGCTCGATGGCATCAAAACCGATACGCTTCGCATCGGCAGCTGCCTGCGCGTATGACTGAACCAGCCCCTCGATTTCTTCGACCGTAAGCGGTTCGGATACTTGCACCCCATCAAGGGTCAAACCAGACGGTCCGATTGGTGCGGCTTCTTTGTTCGGCAGTTCTCCAGGTTTTCGTGTCATTCCGACGTGCCACAGCTGTGGAGCAATTTTCCCTCCCGCTTCATGCACTTCTTTTACGACTTTAGCCCAGCCGTCCAACGCGTCTCCGTGGAAGAGCGGGATGCTGTCACCGGAAACAGAAGACGGATGATTGATTCCGACTCCTTCAGTGATGATAAGACCAACATCCCCTTCAGCGCGGCGGCGGTAATAGGCAGCCACGTCTTCGCCAGGAATGCCTCCCGGGGAGAAGCCGCGTGTCATCGGCGCCATCACCGTACGGTTTTTTAATTGTATTTTGTCACTATGGAAAGTTTCAAATAAAGGTTTAACAGATACATTCGTATTACTCAATGTCGTTTCCTCCTTTTCCTATTGCATCTTCTATTCTCGCAAATGCGGACGGAAATGAAAAATCATCTGTTTGCCTTCCCCCCCCCATGCATCAAAAAAGACGGAAGACCCGTTTCAGATCATCCGTCTTTTTCTTCCTATTGTGGTTATCTCTTTAATGGAACAATCCTGATTCCCGTGATTTCTTCATCAGACTCCGCGTACGCTTATGGAGCGGCCCTTTCAGGAACGTACCGATAAGCAGGAATGCTGCGCCGAAGATAGACAGAAAGATAAAGTCTGTCTTCACCCGGGCTGGTACGATACCGCCTACCGCTTCCCGCATCAGGTCGATTGCGTAGGAAAACGGAAGAAACGGATGGATATTCTGGAAGAATTCCGGGAGTAAGGCGACTGGATACGTCCCGCCTGAACCTGCAATCTGCAGAACGAGACATACGATCGCTGCTGCTTTCCCAACGTCCCCAAGAACGGATACCAGTGTAAACACAATGGTCATAAAGACAAAACTCGTTGCGAATCCAAACAAGATGAACGGAAGCTCTGCAGCTATATCTACATTCAGGATGTAAATGTTACCAAGCGTTACGACAAGCGTCTGCAGAAATCCGATGCTCACAAAGGTAGCAAGCTTCCCGAAGTACTGCTGGTACTTTCGGTATTCTTCGCCGTGATGAGGATCCGTCGATAACAAGGATACCAACAACAATGCTCCAACCCACAAGGATAACACGGTGTAGAAAGGCGTCATCCCTGTACCATAGTTGGCAATCGGGAACAAGGCGTTCTTACTCAATACGACCGGCTCTTCGAAAAAGCTCTGTTCGGCCTCCGGATCATTTTTCAGAAGCTCGATGATCTCATTAATGTCCGTTTCCCCTTGAATATCACGGATTCGATCCGCCATTTCATTCACTTTGTCGTTGACGTAGGGATACTCATTCAGCATATATTCAAGGATATCCTGACCTTCGGCAATGTTTCCTTCGGTACTGTTCAGTATTTTTTCAATCTCCGGAATAGTCGATTGGGCGTCAGCCAGAATGCTTCTCGCATTAGCAAGCGTATTCTTCGCCTTATCTATTTCCGACAATACTTTCGGTTCAATCGAATCATTATATTCTTTCACAAAAGCATCAATCCGGTCCGCGGTATTTTGGGATTTCTCCTGCAGGTCGGCAAGCACAGCATCGATTTCTTCCTGCTTCTCACCCAGCTGCTGTTCGATCTTGCCGCTGTCCGCCTGGACCGTCTCCAAGTCTCCACGAATCGTTTCTATTGTGGCAAGCGCCTGATCGATTGTTTCTGTGGAAACCTGTGGAGCAGGAGGCTGTCCTTCTCCATCTTCTGAATTGTCCCCGGAGTCCGCCTCGGCATTTTGCTGCTGCTCCTCCTGCTGAGCTTTCACTTGCTTCAGAAGCTGCTCTACCTCATTCAGACGTTCCACGGATGCATCCGTCTGTTCACCGATTCGATCCTTGATGGCGTTGGCCGTATCCAAATCCAAATCAATGGAGCGCACATCAGTAAGAAACGCATTTACATCCTCTGCTGTCTGCTGGGCAGCTTCGAGATCCTCTTGTACTTGTGGTGCCAGTTCATTTAGTCGTGCCTCTGCATCATCTATGAATCCTGTCGTTTCATCAATGGTGGAAATACCGTCTTTCGTCACTTTCGTGGCTTCCGGAAGCAGAGCCTGCACGTCATTAATGACGTCCACCGCACTTTTCGAATCTTCATAGGAACTGCTGATCATATCATGGATTTCCGGTAAATTCTCTTCCAGTTTAAACACATATTCTTCAAAGCGTTCAATATCCGGAAGGTCCTTCTCAAGCTCTACTCCTAAATCGTTGAACAGCTCTGCGATCGTGCCGTTCACTTCCGATATAAAATTACTTTTCACTTCTTCGACGATGACGCTGGCACCTTTTTCCGTAATTTTCGGTGCGATGGCGTTCACTTTCTCATTGACGTAATATTCGACTTCCGATTTCTCAGGGCTTTCACTGATAACCGTTCCAAGCTTCTCAGAGAAATTCTCGGGGATGACGATAACCGCGTAATAATCGCCGTACTCCAGCTTATCCATCGCCTCTTCTCTGTCATCAAAATGCCAGTCCATGCTGTCGTTATCCTTCAGGTTATCCACTACTTCCTGACCAACGTCAATATCGGTATCCCGGACAGTAGCTCCGGTATCCTCATTGACGATTCCGACAGGCAGCTGGTCCGTCTGGCTGTATGGGTCCCAGGATGCCTTAATGTTAAACCAGGCATATAAAGACGGTAGAACGATTAAGCCGCCGATCAGGATCATCGCGACCCAGTTCTTCGATATATTTTTCCAATCTCGGCTGAAAATGCGCCATATGTTCTTCATAAGGATGCTCCTATTCTCATTTCCGTTATTCTTCCCGCTCTTTTAACTTCTTTTTGACATGCTCGAACAAATGGATGAAAGTGGTGACGTCTTCATCCTTCACCCCCTCAAAAAGAAACGAAAAGCTGTCATAAATCAGTTCATCTGCACGGTCTACAATCTCTTCCCCTTTTTCCGTAAGTTGTACGAGTTTGGAGCGCTTATCTTCCTTCGTTTCACTCCATTGAATCAGTTCCTTCTCCATCAACTTCTTTATCCGGTTCGAGATCGCACTTTTATGGACACCTTGTATGTTGCTCAGCCTCCCTGGCGTAAGAGCCGCTTCTACTTTGATGATTTTTAACGTTTGCAGTTGTTGGGAGGATACATTCTTCAAAGGTCCGCTCTCCTCCAGCTTTCTCAAATGTTCACTCGCACCGAAATACACTTCTATGAATAAGTCGATGACTTTCCTCGAATCAGGCATGTGTGTACTCCTTCCATAAAATAGTTCACACCTATAAACTAAAAATAGTTTACACCCATGAACTATTTGCGTCAATGATTTTATCGTCCACTGATCCAACTATTTTTATGTAAAAAAAAAACGACCGGATGGCCGTTCCTTTGAAAAACAGCTGCTTCCTCACTCGTCTATGCTCTGCTGCATTTTGAGGAGGAGCCTGTCCAGTTCATTCATCTCTGCTTCTGTCATCGTCTGATTGACAACCTCGTTAATTTCATCGGTAACTGCTGTGACTTTCGCTTCAAGCATCCGCCCGCTTTCCGTCAAGTGCAGCTCCAGAGAACGCATGTCGTCAATCCGAAAGCATCGTTCAATATAGCCTTTCTTCTCCAGACTGGAGGCCATTCTGGCAATGTTAGCCTTATCCTTACCTAAGTAATTGGCGATCTGATTCTGGGTCAACCCGTCTTCCTCCCAAAGAAGCATCATGATCAAATTCTGCTCCGGCGCCAGGTTGTAAGGGGCAAGCTTCGCTTTTATGAAGCTTGTCAATTTTAAATCGGTTTGATGGAGTTTTATACTGATGTGGTTCTGAAAGCTACGTTTCATGGGGGCTTTTTACCTTTCTCACGTACGGTGGACGTTATTTTTCAAAAACATAATTATAGGCAGAAAGAATTCTATTGTCAAAGGTATTAATTGGATAACAGCCGAAGAAAAAATAAAACCCGCAAATGATAAAACCGCCCCTTAGCAGGGACGGCTTTTTATCATAGTCCGATAGAGATATATTTCGTTTCTAAGTATTCTTCAATACCGAAGTGACCGCCTTCTCGACCGAGTCCGCTTTCCTTAAACCCGCCGAACGGTGCTTGAGCCGTAGATGGAAGTCCATCATTTAACCCGACAATACCATAGTCCAATTCCTCAGAAAGACGCATCGCTTTGGAGAAATTCTCTGTGTACAGATATCCGGCCAAACCGAATGGAGACTCGTTTGCACGGCGAATCGCATCTTCTTCATCAGAGAAAGAAGCGATCGGAAGCACAGGCCCGAACGTTTCCTCCTTCATACAGATCATGTCATCCGTCGTATGAACAAGCACGGTCGGTTCAACGAAATACCCCTTATCCGATTGCGAAGATCCGCCTGTTACAAGCGTTGCTCCATTATCCAGAGCATTCTGGATGTGCTTATTGACCTTATCAAAACCGTCTTTATCAATAAGCGGACCGATGTCCGTATCAGGGTCGAGGCCATCTCCCACATTCAGCTGCTCAACAGCGGTTTTCAATTTCTCTGTAAATTCATCCAATACAGATTCATGCACATAGAAACGGTTGGAGCAGACACAAGTTTGTCCAGCATTTCTGAATTTTGATGCCACTGCGCCTTCCACTGCCTTATCAAGATCCGCATCCGCAAGAACGACGAATGGAGCCTGACCGCCGAGCTCCAGTGAGATACGCTTCATCGTATCCGCCGACTTACGCATCAAGAGCTTTCCAACCTCTGTCGACCCTGTGAAAGAAAGTTTACGTACGCGGGAATCAGATAACCATACATCGCTGATGGTCGCAGCATCTCCTGTAAGGATATTAATAATTCCTTCCGGCGCTCCCGCTTCCTGAGCCAGCTCCACCAGACGAATCGCAGTCAGAGGCGTCTGCTCTGCCGGTTTGATCAGGACGGTACAGCCTGCAGCGATTGCCGGCGCCACTTTTCTTGTAATCATAGCTGCCGGGAAGTTCCATGGCGTAATGGCTGCCATGACTCCGACAGGCTGTTTTTGGACAAGAATGCGCTTGTCCCTGCTCGAAGCGGGAATCGTTTCACCGTAGATACGCTTCCCTTCTTCTGCATACCAGGCAAGGAAGCTGTTCGCATAACCGATTTCACCGGCTGCTTCCTTCAGCGGCTTTCCCTGCTCTTTCGTCATGATTTCCGCTAACTCTTCTTTATGAGCTTCTATCAGTTGATGCCAGCGCATCAAAAATTCAGCACGCTCATAGGCGGTCGTCTTCTTCCATTTAAGAAAAGCAGCATGGGCGGCATCCACCGCCTCCTGCGCTTCTTTCTCTCCCGCATCCGGAACGTGATCGATCACTTCCAGTGTGTAAGGATTCGTTACTTCTATCGTCTTCTCTGAGGTCCATTCTTTCCCGTTCACAATAAGATTCAACTGGAATACCCCTTTCTAAAGTGCTTTCTTCTGAATAGTAGCATTTTTCTTTTCGTAAGTCCCACGATTCATCTGAATGAAGAAGTACGCACCGATAAGCGCCCAGCCGCCGACCATGATCCACTCATACGGCCAGATAAGAGCAGCAGGCATTCCAGGCAGGTACAAGACGATGAAACCAAGACTAAGTATTAAAGCTAAATACCCGAACACCGGAGATTTACCAGCGCGGAACGGACGCTCCATTTTCGGTTCTTTCTTCCTTAATAGAATAAAGGACATAGCGACAAGGAAGTAGGCGACAACAATGCCAAGGCCACCGGCATCGACAATCCAGACCAGGGCAGATCGCCCAAGGAGTGGAGCAAGCGCAGATAGAATACCGATGAACAGAACGGCGTTGGAAGGTGTTTTATATTTAGGGTGCAGTTTACCGAACCATTGTGGTATCATTCCTGATTCAGCCATCGCATAAAGAACCCGGCTGCCGCCGATGACAAAGGAGTTCCAGCTCGTGACAATACCTGCTACACCACCGAGAATCAAGATTTGGGCGAAACGTTCAGATCCGAACAAAGCTGCCATAGAATCGGCAGAAGCAAGTTCTGAAACGGCAAGTTCTTCCGGACTCAGCGCAAGGCCTACACCGAGGGCGATCGCCAAATAAAATACAATGGCTGCAATGACAGATATAATAAGGAAGGAACCGATTTTCCGTCTGGGGAGGTTCGCTTCTTCTGCTACTTGAGGAATGACATCAAAACCGACAAATAAGAAAGGAACCATGACGAGCACAGTCATAATGCCACCCGCTCCACCTTCAAATAAAGGCGAAAGGTTGGAAGGTTCTCCGTAGGCAGCGGATCCGAAAATCAGCACAAGTCCGACAGCAACAATCATTAAGGTAAACACCGTCTGCAGAACCGCTGCCTGCTTTAGACCTATAAAGTTGATTGCTGTGATAATGACGGCTCCTAGTGAACCGATGAGTACCCAGTTCAGGTGCACGTCCCAACCGGCAATCGTCCATAGATAGCCGGCCTGGTAGTCAGGAAGCAGGTAGTCGATAACGGTGGGTAGTGCAACTGCTTCAAAAGTCGCTACCGAAATATATCCGAGCGTAATTGCCCACGAAGCAACGAACGATGCTTTCTTGCCAAGTGCCCTGTGGACATATTCGTGCTCGCCGCCTACTTTAGGCATCGCCGAAGCTAATTCCGCATAATTCAAGCCGACACAGATGACCAGGAACCCACCAATGATAAAGGCAATGACCGCCCCTAGCGAACCTGCCGACGTGATCCAGGTACCTGAAAGAACGACCCATCCCCAGCCGAGCATCGCACCGAGAGCCAGAAACAACAGATCAAAGGACGATAATACCTTCTTTAATTTCTTATCTTCCATTAAGCATCCCCCCTTATTTTATACCGAAAATTCCGTCTTCTTTTCCAACACGGACTCCATTGCGTCACGCAGGATATCCAACCCTTCGTTCAATTCTTCATTCGTAATGACGAGCGGCATCAGGAAGCGGACGACATTTCCATAGACTCCTGCACCAAGTACCAGCAAACCGCTGTGTTGAGCTTTTGAAATAATTTCAGACGCAAGTGCTTTATCCGGTGTTTTCGACGTACGGTCTTTGACAATCTCTACAGCCACCATAGCTCCAAGACCGCGGATATCACCGATGCAGTCAAATTCTTCTGCAAGCTTGGTGAACCTGTCTTTAACCGTTGCACCAATTTCGACAGCACGCTCGTTCAAGCCCTCTTCTTCAATGACATCAATCGCCGCAAGGGCTGCTTGACAGGCAACCGGGTTACCACTGTACGTACCTCCAAGTTCTCCCGGACCGGCAGCATCCATGACTTCCTGACGTCCAATGACTCCACTGATCGGCATACCGGCACCCAATGATTTCGAAACCGTGATCAAGTCCGGAGTGATACCAAAATGCTCAGAAGCAAAATAGCTGCCCGTTCTTCCGAATCCCGTCTGGATCTCATCTGCCACGAACAAAATACCGTGCTCCTCACAAAGCTGCTTGACCGCATGGACGAAACGCTTCGCCGGTACGATAAAGCCGCCTTCTCCCTGGACAGGTTCCATAAATACAGCAGCGATTGTTTCCGGTGCGACTTCTTTCAGGAAGAAATCATGGAACTGTTCGATCATGAAATCGATATAAGCCTCTTCTGACATTCCCTCAGGACGGCGGTAACTGTACGGGAAAGGAGCCTTGTACACTTCCGGTGCGAATGGACCGAATTCATATTTATACGGCTTTACTTTGCTCGTCATGGACATCGTCATCAGCGTACGCCCGTGGAACGCATTGGCAAATGTGACGATGGCTTGTCTGCCAGTATATTTTCGAGCAATCTTAACGGCATTTTCTACAGCTTCTGCACCACTGTTCTGCAAAAGCACCTTCTTCTTATGAGATCCAGGAGCAAGCTGTGTCAATTTTTCAGCAAGAGCGACGTACGGTTCATACATCATTACATTGAATCCGGTATGAATGAATTTTTCAATTTGATCATGGAGTGCCTCTTTTACTTTCGGGTGACAGTGGCCGACGTTGATCGTACCGATCGCACCTGCAAAGTCGATGAATGTATTACCGTCCACATCCGTGATTTTGGCTCCTTCCGCTTTCTGTGCAAATGTTGGAATGCCGTAGCTTACTGAATCAGGAATTACTTGATGACGGCGTTCCAGCAGCTCGCTCGCTTTTGGACCTGGGATGTTTGTTTGGATAGATACGTGCTTAGACATGTTTAACCACTCCTTTTAATTAATAGAAAACCGATGTTCGTTCAGACAAATCACTCAGTGTCGAGAGCAAATGGTTACGAATTGCTGCCTCCGCTGCTTCAGAATCCCTCTCCTGCAGATGTTCGAATATCACCCGATGTTCGGGAATTGATTTAACCTCATCCATTGGTGTCGAGTAAAATTCATCTCGGAGGATTAAATAACAGTCCGACCACTGATTCAACTTGTCGACTTCCTGTAGAAGGAATTCATTGCCGGATACCTCGGATAAGAACGTATGGATCAAACCATTGACCCGAAGGAATTCCTCGAAATTCTTGGACTTGTAGGTTTCCAGTTCATCGGAAAGTAGAATTTCAAGCTGTTCCAGATGAGCATCATCCAGATTAGGAACCGCAAGTCTCGCTGCATAAGTTTCTAAAACAATTCTCAGTTCAAAAACGTCCCGAAGCTCTTTGTTGGACGGTTTGTAAACAATCGCCCCCTTATTGGGAACCAGTTCTATCAATTTCTCACTTTCCAATCGCTTGAAAGCAGCTCTTATCGGAGTTCTGCTCATATTTAACTCTTTACTTACCCAATCTTCCGTAATTCGCTGTCCCGGAACAAGCCGTTTCAGCATAATGGCACGTTTCACCTTTTCATATGCTCTCTCTTCACTACTACTCATTTTGCATCCCACCATTGTATTCGAAGATTGTATACAATTTACTTCTAACAACATGTTATCTTAAAATTCACAAAGTTTCCACATAATTTTCTGAATTTAGTGATTATTGCATAAAAATTCATCTGCTTGTTTAGTGCTTTTTACACATAAAAAAAAGACCTTTCCAATCAGAAAGGCCTTTCTCTTTTTACCTATTCTGCCAGCGCCTTGCCAGCGATTGAATGTGATCAGGAGTCGTACGACAACAGCCTCCTATGATCGTTGCCCCGGCTTCCACCCACCGATCGGACTGCTCATCGAAACGCTGGCAGGAACGTTCTCCGTACCAGTCATTTGTGTCGGGATCGTATGTTTCTCCCGAATTCGGGTATAAAATAATCGGCTTATCTGTAAGAGCGCGGATATGGCCGACTGCCTCTGTCGCATCAGGAATCGGAGCACAGTTCACTCCGACTGCTACCACCTGCTCCCTCCCTTCGATCACATCTATACAACGTCTCCATTCCGTTCCATCGCTGATTTGGCTGCCATTCTTCAAGGAAAAGGAAAGCCACGCACTGGCGCCCGGATACTCGCCCAATAATTCCGTCAGTACTTCCGCCTCCTGGAGGGAAGGAATCGTTTCAAAGGCAAGCACGTCGGCACCCGCTTCGATGAGCGCTTCTATTCTGGGACGGTGAAATTCTTTCAGCCGCTCATCCGTGACACCATAGTTCCCGATATATTCTGAGCCGTCAGCAAGGTAGGCGCCATAAGGGCCAACCGAACCTGCAACGACAGGATAAGCTCTGTCATCCGCTTCCCTCCAGACATCCGAGCGTGCTTCCTGTGCCAGGCGAACGGTATCTTTAATTAATGTGCGCGCCTTATCTTCGTCGATCCCCCGCTGCTTAAACCCATCAATGGTTGCTTGATAACTAGCGGTGATGGCAATATCCGCACCATTACGGAAATAATCGGCATGAACCTTACGGATAGCATCCGGATTCTCAAGCAGCACACGGGCGGACCAAAGTGGATCATCAAGGTCGAAGCCGTATGTCTCCAATTCTGTCGCCAACGCCCCATCGAGAATAATCGTTTTTTTATTTCCAATAGTTGTTTAATAGGATTGCGCTTGTTGATTTTGTTCGACATGTTCTACTCTCCGTTTCTTCTTGGATTGTGACAGATAATACCCTGCATAACAAAGGATGATGAATGGAATTCCACAATACAGGGCGATCCGCTGTGTCGGATCAAAGGCGATTCCGATGCAGGCGGCAAGACAGAGCAGGAACGATGCGATCGGCACCAATGGATAAAGCGGCGCCCGGTATCCCAGGTCCTCCACCTTGTTCCCAGCTTTCACATAAGCCCGCCGGAAATTAAATTGAGCAAGACTGATGCTCATCCATACGATAACGACTGCAAGTCCTGAAATCGATACCAGCACGATATAGACGGTATCGGGCGCAATGATGCTGGACAACAGAGCCAGTCCCCCACCAAGCATGCTGAATAAGATGGCGTTCAGCGGAATGCCTTTCTTCGTCATTTTCGCGAATTTCGGAGAGATCGTCTTCCGATCCGCGAGAGACCACAGCATACGGGAGGAGGCATATAACCCTGAATTCGCTGCAGACAAAATAGCCGTGATGATGACGAAGTTCATGATATCTGCGGCAAATGGAACACCGACTCTTTCCAAAACGGCAACGAAAGGACTCTCAATGACTCCGGCTTCCGAACTCGGAAGCAGCGCGGAAAGCACAATAATTGTTCCTACAAAGAAAAGAATGAGCCGTACGAGCGTCGTCCGGATGGCTTTCGGGATTGTTTTCGCGGGATCGACCGTTTCTCCCGCCGCAATACCGATCAACTCTGTACCGGAGAATGCGAAGTTGACCGCCAGCATCGTCATTAAGATGGCGAAAGCCCCATTCGGAAACAAACCAGCTTCTGTGAAATTAGAAAAGAACGGAGCTGGTTCAGAATCTGCAAGCGGCACAATACCGAAAATTCCGGCCAGACCAAGTAGAATAAATAGAAAAATAGCGATGACTTTGACAGAAGAAAACCAAAACTCTGATTCTGCAAAAAACTTCACGGTGAATGCATTCAATCCGAAGATCAAAATCGCGAATAAAGCGCTCCATATCCATACACTTATATCCGGGAACCACCGCTGCATCATCAGTCCGGCAGCTGTGAATTCCGATCCCAGCGCCACTGTCCAGGTGAGCCAGTAAAGCCAGGCAACCGTAAACCCCGTTCCCGGACCGATATACTTCGCGGCATAACTGTGAAACGCACCAGTCTCCGGCATATGTACAGACAACTCACCAAGACAGAGCATCACTAAGTAAACGACCAACGCACCAATCAAATAGGCAAGCACCGTCCCGAATGGTCCTGCCTGCTGGATGGTGTATCCGGAACTGAGGAACAGCCCGGTTCCGATGACTCCACCGAGTGACAGCATCACAAGGTGGCGTGTTTTCATTTCTCTTTTGAAGTTCTGTTCCATTTTCTCTTCCCCTCCACTTTCTCTTCATCTAAAAATACATAAAAAAACGCACCCTGGAGCGGGTGCGTTTACCGACAAATAAAAGGAAGCTCCTATCTATCAGGGTTATTCAACACCCGCTGGAATTAGCACAGTGTCTGCATTCAGACCTGTTGCTGAGGCTTCAAAGGGCCAGTCCCTCCACCTCTCTGGATAAGAAATATGTATTTTTTAAATACTCTAACAACGCAAATAAAAAATGTCAACGCTGAATTTTATTATTACGCTGCAACTTGAATGTTCCGAATATCCTCGAATTTTGTTGTTTCTAGATTCATAGGAACGTATAATGAGAGTGGTTAAAATGGATGAAATTGCCTTAACACTCACGTTCCGTTCCCTTTCTGAGGAGGTGATAGACAATGAAAACCTTCATAAAAATACTAAAAATATCAGGAATCGTCATCGGCTCCATATTCGCACTGCTCGTGCTCATTGGTATGTTCATGCCGGGAGAAATTGATGTCTATGGAGAAGGAGATTCAGAGAAACCCGACAACCTGACTGTATCAATGGATACCTACATCACAGATGAAGACTATGAGCCTACTGAAGTTGCTTTTCTCACTCATACGATAGCTGCGTTAAACGAGATCGACAATCAAAATTGGGGTGCTTTGGATGCCTATTTTTTGTATGAACGGGTTTATGAAACCGCTCTTCGTGACGTTTATATGAACAAAGAAGTCGATCCGGAGCACATCACAGATGTCCATTACACCGTACGGAACAAGCAATTTCAATCTTATTTGGATGAACAGCCGGTGAGCCCGCTCAGCACCGAAACCGATCACGGGGTGGAATGGGCGACCTTCCAATATGATGTGTGGGTAACCTTCTCCTTCGAATTGGAACGAGTCATCACGGATGATGAAGACCGGACGTATACCGATCGCTTCGAGGTGCAGGGAGACTACCCTCCACATTGGCAGTCCAGTATGAAGGAAACACACTGGCGCTTGAATTCCTTAATGCTACGCCCTCTAGAAAATGAATAAAACAGGAGATGAAGAGTATGAAACTCAAATCCATCCCGGTTATTCTGCTCGGCCTGCTGTGTTTGACGGCATGCTCCAACGTAGTGGATGCAGTCGGGGATCAATACCCAATGGAGGATATCGTATACGATGATGTGGGCAACAAATCGGAAATCTTCCGCGCTTATGATCAGAAGCCGGAGAAAGTGGCAGCCGGCATCACCGACTCTGAAGAGGCCGTACATAAAGCCTCCAAAGACGGTCGTGATTTAATGCTCTACGACGATTACCTCGTGCAGGTCTATCAGGACACCCAGAAAGAAGAAGATACCATCATCGAAGTATCGGATAAAGAATTCGTCCGGAACAATTATGATAGTGATTTCTTTTCGGACTACGGCATAGAAGAGGAAGCAGAAGAGGTTTATGCTATAGACCTTGATAACCGCGGCGGCTTCTTTTATACAGGGTATATCGGCGGAAGCGGCGGAAGTTATGTGAAAAATGCCGGGAGCAGTCCATCCGTACGCCAGTCATCCAGCACATCCTCCGGTGTCCGCGGCGGCGGCCCCGGAGCAGGAAAATAACAAAAGAACAGGAGCGAAAAACCATGTTTGAATTCGATATTTCGGAAGTACTGAATGTTTATGACCTTCTATTGACCTTGCTGTATTGGATCGTCATGCTTGTCCTGGCAGGAATTTGTATGGCCATCTTTGAAAAATTCACCCCTTATAACGATAAAGAAGAGCTGCTGAAGGGCAACGTCGCTGTCGCTTCTCAGTTCGCCGGGAAGTTGATCGGTCTAGGTATCATTACAGAATCTTCTATTGCCCACAATTTAAGTATTTGGAGCGCCTCTATCTGGATCTTCATCGGCTTTCTGTTGATGATTGCCGGCTACTATTTGTTCGAGTGGATCACTCCGTTCAAAGCGGAAGAGGAAATAAAGAAAAACAACATCGCTGTCGGCCTTGTAGCGGCATCTGTCAGTATCTTCATCGGTTTTGCCGTAGCAGGAAGCATTACATAAGAAGAATAAAGGAGGACCAACCGTGAACGCACAAAAGTATCTTTATCTGTCATCAGGAATCGTTTCAATCTGCGGAATCGTCTTCCAAGTTCTTTATGGTGCTGCAGGCAGCTACTTATTCGGGGACAGCGTTCTTTATTACTGTATAACCATCGGGCTGTTCATGATGGCCATGGGAATCGGAGCAGCCCTGAGTGAAAAACTGAAGAATTGGCTCGTCACCCGCTTCGTTCAGGCAGAGTACTTGATCGCTCTCGTCGGGGGCTTTTCCGTCTTTGGATTGTTTTTTTTCACTGCTTACTTCGATGACGGCGTTGCCCAGATCTACTTGTACACCGTCATATCTTTGACCGGGTTTCTGACAGGTCTGGAGCTCCCGATCCTGATACGAAGGGTTCAGGAAATCCGTGAAGATATAAGTAAAAGCACAGCGAGGGTGCTGTTTTTTGATTATGCCGGCAGTCTGATCGGGTCCGTAGGATTCGCTCTCGTCCTGCGTCCTCTGCTCGGTCTGATCAATACTGCCTTTTTCATTGCCATGATCAATGCGATTGTCGCTCTGTTCATCACATTAAGGTTCCGAAAAGAGATGTCCAGGCCCAAAGTCCACCAAGCGGCCGGCTTCCTCATTCTCCTGCTGCTTGTCGCGGGATTCTTATTTGGAGAGAAGTATGCCAGTGTCTTTGAGCAGAAATCTTACGCAGACCCGATCGTTTACACAGAAGAAACAAAGTATCAGAAGATCATTTTGACCAAGGAACCGGGAGATGTACGGCTGTTCTTGAACGGACAGCTGCAGTTCGCAGAAAGTGACGAGTTCCGTTACCACGAAGCGCTCGTCCACATTCCGATGGCGCTTGCCGATCAAACGCGCTCGGTTCTGATTCTCGGTGGAGGCGATGGTCTTGCTGTCCGGGAAGTATTGAAGCATGAAGACGTGGAACAGATTACCCTGGTCGACCTCGACCCTGCCATGACGGACCTTGCCAACACCAACCATGAGCTGCTCCGACTGAATGAAGGTTCCTTGAAAGATAGCCGTGTTCAGGTCATTCATGAAGATGCCTTCCAATACTTGCGCGATTCTAAGGAGCTTTATGATGTTATCCTTGGCGATCTGCCGGATCCCAACGATGAAGGCCTCAACAAGCTGTACACGAAGGAGTTCTACTCCCTTGTACGGAACCACTTGTCACCAGGCGGGAAAGTGAGTATCCAATCAACGAGTCCGGTTTTTGCGACCAAAGTGTACTGGACCATTAACAAAACGGTACAAGCCACAGGCCTTGAAACCGCCAATTATCATCTAGACGTTCCAAGCTTCGGAAACTGGGGATTCACTCTGGCCTCCCGAGAGCCGATATCTATTGACAAGTTGGGTTTCGATGGACTTGATTTAAAATTTCTCAATGAGGAAGTCGCCCCTTCTCTATTTGAGTTTGGTAATGACACGGACGAAGTCATTGAAGAGAAGGGAAAGACATTCGATATCCCCGTCAACAGTCTCAATCGTCCAAACCTGATACAGCTGTATCAGGAAGCGTGGGAAAATTACTAAGATGCTGCAAAAAAGCCAGCCCGGGAGGCTGGCTTTTTTGATTCATGCTTTATTCATTTGACGTCTGCGAAACAACAGGATTCCACCTGCACCGGCTATTACGGCACCGAGCACTATCCCCGCCGGATAAGCTGCACTTGTATCCGCAAGCTCTCCGCCTTCTTCTGCTTCAGAGGACTTATCCATGAGCTGGAAAATGTTTTTGGCATGATCTGTGTTATCTATTTGACCGGTGAACAAATCTGCACCGGGTCCATAGGCATAAACAGGAATGTCTTCTCCTGTATGGCCATCCGTCGTCCATCCAGTTCCAGATCTTTCGTTGAAGATAGCTTCAATACTGTTGTCTACTTCCATCACTCGATCATCGCCGGATGCGGACTCTATCGCTTTCTCAACAGATGCGATTTCTTCTTCTGTCACATCAAACCCGATATTCTCCTGCAGGGTCTTCTCCACGTCTGCTCCATCTTCCACGATTTGACGAGCCATATAGTCAGGCGTATGTTTCGCCGCTTTGACAGGTTCTGCATCCCAGTTGTAAGGACCACCTGCCCCTACAGTCATGCCTCCTGTAGAATGGTCAGCGGTCGTAATGACAAGCGTTTCCCCATCTTTCTGAGCGAACTCAATTGCTTTCTTATGAGCCTGTTCAAAGTCTTCCACTTCACTCATAGCCGCTACAATATCATTATCATGACCTGCCCAGTCTACTTGGCTTCCCTCCACCATCAGGAAAAACCCTTCGTCGTTTTTACCCAAAGTATCCAACGCTTTCGTCGTCATTTCAGCCAACGAAGGTTGTTCTTTCGGCCGGTCGATGGCATAATCCAACCCAACTGGTGCGAACAGGCCTAGAAGTTGCTCTCCATCCGCAGCTGCCAGCTCATCAGCTGTGGTTACATAATCGTATCCATCCTTTTTAAATTCCTCTGTCAGATTACGGTCTTCCCGAGCAAAGAAGTCTGTTCCCCCGCCGAGCAGGACATCGACTTTATGTTCACCATTTATTTTTTCATCATAATAATCATCAGCAATTTCATTATAATTTTCCCGGGAAACGTTGTGTGCGGCATAAGCAGCCGGTGTCGCATGGTTAATTTGAGCCGTCGCTACAAGTCCAGTGGATTTACCAAGCTCCTTTGCTTCCTCCAACACCGTTTTGGTCTCCTTATGCTCCAAATCAACGCCGATGGCACCGTGATAGGTTTTCACACCGGAAGACATAGCCGTACCGGCTGCGGCAGAATCGGTAATGCTTTCTTTTTCATCTTCTGCGCCTCCATCGTAGTACTTGTCCAATGACGATACATCATGCATTCCAACTAGATATGGATCGAAGAGATTACTTTCGACTTCCATCGTCTCTGGATTATCTTTCATATACCGATGGGCGGTAGTATACGAAGTACCCATTCCGTCACCAATCATCATAATGATATTCTTAGGCTTTTCAACCTTCTGTTCCTCAGCGTTTATGTAGTTGGCGGACGAACCAAAAACCATAGCCGACACCGCAGCTGCCATCATCCATTTATGCACTTGCTTGTTACCCATAGTACAACCCTCCATATGTATTGTTTTCCCATCCCCCATACTAGGGTTTGATTGTAAATAGAAAAATAACCGTCTGTTAAAACATCGTAAAAAAAAGAAGCATGTAATTAACTACATGCTTCTTGCAATAGATACCTATTTACGTCCCACAAAAGGTCTGATAGGGTCCGGGCGGGACAGGGATCACAGCGTATTCGATTTGTTCCTCTGAATAAGCGTATGGATCAGAAAGGAGACGGATGAGTTTCTTTACCGGACCGTAGTCCTCTTCCGATACGGCCGCAGCCAACGCTTCTTCTACAAGGTGGTTACGCGGAATAAGAGCGGGATTTGTCCGCTTCATCGTTTCATATGCTTCCGTCTTGGATGCTGCCTGGCTGTCCAGGCGAGCCTGCCACTGTTTATACCACTGCGTGAAAGCAGTGGTGTCCCTCAAAGAGGACTCCTCCATCCTATCCTGTGTTAATAAGCGGAACGTTTCCGTGTAATCAGCTTTATTCTTCTCCATAATATCAAGCAGGTCCTCAATTAAAGGCTCATCCTGCTGCTGATTCTCAGTCAGTCCAAGCTTGGAGCGCATTCCATTGAGCCAATGCTCCTTAAACAGCGAGCCAAAACCACTGAGGATCTCCTGGAGCTCTTCGACTGCTGCTTCCTGCTTTTCGTCAAGGAGAGGAATCAATGTCTCTGCGAAACGGGCCAGGTTCCACATCGCGATAGCCGGTTGATTCTTATAGGCATACCGGCCGCTTGTATCAATCGAACTGAAAACGGTATCCGGATTATAAATATCGAGAAACGCACATGGACCATAATCCATTGTCTCTCCACTGATTGTCATATTATCCGTATTCATGACGCCGTGCACGAAACCGACGAGCTGCCACTGGGCAATCAGCTGCGCCTGTCTCCGGACCACCTCTCTATAGAAACCGAGGTAATCTCCTGCTTCCAACTCTGGAAAATGGCGCTCCGTCGCATACTGTACAAGCACTCGAAGATGTTCGGCATCTCCTTGTTTTGCTGCATACTGGAATGTACCCACGCGCAGATGGCTGGCTGCTACTCTTGTAAGTACAGCTCCGGGCCATTCTGTCTCCCTCTGCACCGTTTCACCAGTCGTAACAACAGCCAGGCTGCGGTTCGTAGGCACTCCCAGTCCATGCATCGCTTCACTGATCACATATTCCCTGAGCATTGGTCCAAGCGACGCCCGTCCGTCTCCTCTCCGGGAATAAGGAGTCGGACCGGCCCCCTTCAATTGAATATCGCATCGCTCTCCCCCCGGAGTCATCTGCTCCCCTAGAAGGACGGCTCGTCCGTCACCGAGCATGGTAAAATGACCGAATTGATGACCGGCATAAGCTTGGGCTATAGGTTGAGCACCCTCAGGTATCTCATTACCTGACAGCTGCTCTGCATGTATATCATGCAGTCCAAGAATTCCTGCCAGCGGTTCATTGTATAGGACCAACTTCGGGTCCGCCACCGGTGTCGGGGCCTGCCGGGCATAGAACACCCCGGGAAGTTTTGAGTAGCTGTTAAAAAGATTCCAACCTGCTTTATCGGAATGTGTCATGTTATCTCCTTTATAAGTGTGTCCTACGTTACTTATCATTCGTATGCCCATCCTAACATACCCCAATAAAAAAAGCGCACCCTTGGAGGTGCGCCTGTTTCCTTAAAACTCTTCATAGACAGCAGGATCCTGGTCGTTCATTCGACCATCCGGAACGGACAAGGAGGAAATCTTATTCATTTCCGTATCCGTCAGAGAAAAGTCGAAGATTGCACAGTTTTCCCGTTGACGGGCCGGTGAAGTTGAACGTGGAATCGCTATGGCCCCTAACTGGTAATGCCAGCGGAGGACGACCTGCGTCACCGATTTGTTATAATGGGAGGCGATTTCCTGTAACGTTTCTTCCTCCATCACTTTTCCGGCTCTTGCAAGCGGACTCCAGGATTGAGTCGCAATCGTATGCTCTTCATGGAATGCCCTTTGTTCTTCCTGATTAAAGAAAGGATGAAGTTCCACCTGATTGATACTAGGAAGCACTCCCGTTTCCTTCTTCAGACGTTCCAAATGTTCGGGCAGGAAGTTACAAACACCGATGGAGCGGACAAGCCCCCATCTCTTTGCATCAATCAACGCCTGCCAAGCTTCTACATACATGTCCTGCTTCGGGTTCGGCCAGTGAATCAAATAAAAGTCATAATAATCCAATCCCGCGCGGTAGAGGGATTCCTGGATTGTCGTGAGTGCTTTGTCATACTCGTGGTATCTGCCTGGAAGCTTGGAAGAAATCAAAAGCTGATCCCGCGATACAGAAGAGCGTCGGACAGCTTCTCCTACAGTTCCTTCATTTTCATAGTTGTATGCACTGTCGAGCATCCGATAGCCTGCATGAATGGCGCTCCCGATTGCCTCCGCTCCCTTATTGCCGTTCAGTTCATATGTACCGAAACCAAGTGCCGGCACTTTCATTCCATCATTCAGTGTTATTTCAGGAAAGCCATTACTCATTACCATCTACTCCCTTCCATTTTAAACCACCTTATCACCCACAAGAAAATATATCCAAAATAATGCATCCGTCTCTGCCGTTGAATGTGCTCAGGAAGTACAATAGGTTTTTCTCGTTAAATCAATAAAACCGCTTAACGGAACTGACATCCACTTCTCTTTATGCCATGCTATCTGCGTGTATAGGGGAGGCATGTCCTTTGTCCAGGGAAGTTCGACCAACCGTCCCTCCCTGATCTCTTTCTCTACTACCATTTCTGGAAGTGCAGCCAGTCCCAACCCCGCAACGGCACACTGCTTGATGGCTTCTATGCTCCCAAACTCCAACAGGTTGGACAAAGAATATCCGTCTTGGTGAAACGAGTGTTCCAACAGCTCCCGGTAAGAGCAGCCTGACTCGGTCAACAGAAATGTTTCGTCTGCTAATTCATCCACTCCTACCTTCTTTTTCACAGATAAAGGATGATCTGCAGCAGCCACCACCATCAACTTTTCCTCCCGAAGGCTTCGGTCACTAAGTGATCTGCTGATTTTTCTTGATCCAACAGAACGGCCACATCCAGCGTCCCGTTCCTTATTTCTTCCCTCACTCGCGCTTCGGAGTGGGCCGGCTTGAATATTACCTTCACTTCAGGGAAGTGTTTTCTAAAGGCAGACAGCACGGGAGGCAGGCGATAGGTGCACTGACTTTCCTGTGCACCTATGACGAGCGTCCTCTGTAATTTATGCTCATCACCCACAACAGCCTTTGCTTCTGCATATATTCGGACAAGCTGATCCGCGTATTCCTTGAACCGATGCCCTGCGTCTGTCAGGAACAGTCTTCTTCCCAAACGCTCAAACAAAGGCTGATCCAGCTCCTCTTCCAATGCTTTTATCTGTGCCGTTACACTTGATTGAGCAAAATTAAGCTGCTTCGCCGTCTTTGTAAAATTCAGCATCTCAGCCGCTGTTATAAATGTCCGCAACTGCTTGAAATCCATCATCATTCTCCTTAATCATAAATTCCGATCGTTCCAATCATAATAATCCGTTTTTATGTTCAACACATTCATTATACACTGGAAACGGAATATACAAGGAGGGAAGTATCATGAAACTTGCCGTTATATACGGTGGAGGACGCAGGGAAGGAAATACCAGGTATTTAACAGAACGCATCATTGCCGGTATGAAGGTGGACCGGATGGAATTAGACGCCCACCATATTCTGCCGGTCATAGACGGACGTCACGCTGCAGAGGGATTTCCATGTGTACAAGATGATTATGATGGACTGATGAGACGTGTCATGGAAGCAGACATTCTACTCTTCGCCACCCCCATTTATTGGTACAGTATGACCGCTGCCATGAAGCTCTTCATTGATCGTTGGTCGCAGACGATGAGAGATCCGGATTTCCGTGATTTCCGGACAAAAATGGCTGAGAAACAGGCATACGTCGCCGCTGTCGGAGGGGATTCTCCTCGCACGAAAGGTCTTCCAATGATCCAACAGTTCCAACATATCTTTGATTTTGTCGGTCTCCCCTTTGCTTCCTATCTAATCGGAGAAGCAAACAAGCCCGGCGAGATCACCACAGACAAGGAGGCACTCTATCAAGCGGATCTATGGAACGAAACGTTCAAACAGATTCTGAAGTAAACCATGATTTCTAAACAGATAAAACACACAAAAAAGACCGCCTGGATATTCTCCAGGCGGTCTTTTTGTTTTTGTATCATTGATCCAACAAGTGACAAGCAGCCGTTTGACCAGTTCCAGACGTCTGAAGCTCCGGAACCTCTGCCTTACAGCGATCAAAGGCAAATGGACACCTCGTATGGAAAGGACATCCGGAAGGTGGATTGGATGGACTCGGGAGGTCTCCCTCCAGAACGATCCGTTCCCGTTTCGCTTTCGGATCCGGTACCGGTACGGCAGACAGCAGCGCCTTCGTGTAGGGGTGCTGCGGGTTTTGGATGACCGCATCCCGCTCTCCTACCTCCACCAGTTTCCCTAAATACATGACGCCGATCCGATCGGAAATGAAGTCCACAACGCTTAAATCATGAGCGATGAACAAATAAGTCAAATCCAGTTCCTGCTGTAAATCCTTCATCAGGTTCAACACTTGCGATTGAATGGACACATCGAGTGCAGAAACCGGTTCATCCGCAATAATGAGCTTCGGATTGACGGCCAGAGCCCGGGCGATTCCAATCCGCTGTCGCTGTCCCCCACTGAACTCGTGCGGATAACGATCGGCGAATTTCCTGGACAAGCCGACCGTGTCCAACAATTCGTTTACTCTCGCATCGATGGCCGGTCCCTTAGCGAGCTGGTGAACGATCAATGGCTCACCAATAATTTCCCTTACCGTCATTCTTGGGTTCAACGAGGCATAGGGGTCTTGAAATATCATTTGAAAGTCTTTGCGCGCCTGTTTCAGTTCGCCACCCGAAAGCTGGTCCATCCGCTGTCCATCAAAGGTGACCGTGCCCTCCGTCGGGGTGAGCATCTGCATAATCATTCGTCCGGTCGTCGATTTGCCACAGCCGGATTCGCCGACAAGACCGAATGTCTCCCCTTTTTTAATATCGAAAGAGACTCCGTCCACCGCTTTTACCACTTGACGGGATTGCTTCCTGAAACCTTTCTGGCTTACGAAATGCTTTTTCAGTCCTTCTACCTGCAGTAAGGATTGATTCATGATGACACCTCCTCCTCATGAAGCCAGCAGCGATTCTCTCCGTTGAACAGAGGCGGCTCTTCTTTCCAGCACCGTTCAAAGGCGAAAGGACAGCGGTTAGCGAATTTACATCCCTCAGGCCGGTCCTCTACAGTAGGAACCTGACCCTGGATAGAATCCAGCCGATCTTTTCTTTCCCCAAGCTTCGGAATCGACCCGAGTAATCCTTGTGTGTACGGATGCTTAGGATTTTCAAAAATGTCGATGACGTTTCCCTGTTCTACGATTCTTCCTGCATACATGACGGCAACTCTGTCACACATTTCTGCAATGACACCAAGATCATGCGTAATGAACAAGATAGACGTATCGTGCTCTTTTCTCATGTTCCTCATCACATCGAGAATTTGAGCTTGAATCGTTACATCGAGCGCCGTCGTCGGTTCATCCGCAATCAGCAAATCCGGATCACACGACATAGCCATGGCAATCATTACGCGCTGACGCATTCCTCCTGAGAGTTGATGGGGAAACTCCTTCATGATTTCCGCTGCTCTCGGAATACCGACCTGTTCCAGCATAGAAACAGCATGACGCTTCGCCTCCTGCTTCGTGAGAGACTGGTGTTCCAGAATCGCTTCCACTAATTGCTTGCCTATTTTCACAACAGGATTCAAGGAAGTCATCGGCTCTTGAAAAATCATCGACATACGGTTTCCACGCAGTTTACGTTTCTCCCTGGTGGATGCTTTCGCTACATCCTTCCCGTCAAAGAGTACTTCACCGCCGACAATCTCCCCCGGTGTATCTTCCAGCAGCTGCATAATGGATAAGGAGGTCACACTCTTACCGCTCCCGGACTCCCCGACAAGGCCGACGATTTCCCCCGGATACAGCGTAAGATCGATTCCTTCTACAGCTGGAATCATCTTTCCGTCCACCCGGAAGCTTGTGTGCAGCTGATTAATAGTTAAAATTGGCTCTGTCATTTCGTCTTCCTCCTTAATCACGGATTTTCGGGTCGAGCGCATCCCGTAATCCATCTCCTAAAAGATTGAAAGCAAGAACGGTCAAGAAAATTGCAAGCCCCGGAAAGAACGTGACATGCGGAGCATCATTCAGATAGTTACGCCCGTCACTAAGCATGGCTCCCCACTCCGGTGTGGAAGGATCAGCCCCAAGACCGAGAAAACTCAGCCCCGCAGCGATCAAGATTGCTGAACCGATCCGCATCGTGAAATATACAATCAGCGTCGAGACAGTCCCCGGGAAAATATGCTTCCAAATGATCCTCCAGCTGGATGCACCGATAGACTGCGTCGCCTCTACGTAAAGCGTCGATTTAATAGAGAGCGTGGTGCTCCGGATGATCCTCGCAAAGACCGGCACACTGAAAATGGCTACAGCCATGACGACATTAAACAGCCCCGGTCCGAGAATAGCGATAATTCCAATGGCAAGCAGCATCCCCGGAAAAGCGAGCAGGACATCCATAATGCGCATAATGGCATTATCGATCCACTTGCCGAAATAGCCGCTGATGATACCGAGAGCGGTACCGACAACTGCACCAATTAAAACAGAAGACAGTCCGACGGCTAATGATATTCTCGCTCCATGAAGAATCCGGCTGAAAATGTCTCGACCGAAATCGTCCGTTCCAGCAAGGTGATCCATGGACGGAGAAGACAACAGTTGATTATAATCCGGTTCATTGGGTTCATATGGAGCAATATACGGTCCTAAGATCGCAATAAGAAACAGGAATAAAAGGAAGATTCCCGCAAAAAAGGAAACCTTCTGTTTCTTAAATGATTTCCAAAACTGCCGGAAGGGCGTCACTCTTTGCTCCGTCTGCTGTTGTTCTGCTGATTCCACCATTATGACCCCTCCTCATAACGAATTTTCGGATTCAAGAAACCATACAAGAGATCTACAAGCAGGTTGATCAATAGAAATTCAAGAGAGAATAATAGAATTTCCGATTGAATGACCGGGTAATCTCTAGCAGTAATAGAGTTGATCAGAAGTCTTCCAAGCCCCGGCCAGCTGAAGATCGTCTCGGTTATAATGGATCCACTGAGCAGGAATCCGAATTGGAGTCCAGACATGGTCACTACGGGAATTAAGGCGTTTCTAAGTGCATGCCCATTAATGACTTTGAACTCTGACAGTCCTTTGGAACGGCCGGTACGGATATAGTCTTCTTTTAAAACATCCATCAGCGAGGACCGCGTAAACCTGGCGATAATGGCCGCCACCCCTGCTCCGAGTGTAATCGATGGAAGAATGTAAGATTCCAACCCTCCGATGCCGCCTGTTGGAAACCATCCGAGCTGGACAGAGAAGACTTGGATCAACATAAGTCCCAGCCAAAAGGAAGGGATGGATACACCGGAAACGGCAAGGAACATGGTGAGATGATCCTGCCAGCGATTACGTTTGACTGCTGAAACTACTCCAATAAGAAGGCCGAATAAGAGCGCCCAGAACATGCTGGCAAGCGTAAGAGTAAGTGTTGGACCAAAACGCTCCTTCAGCATATCCAGAACAGGTTCACCGCTGACGATCGAGGTGCCTAAATCTCCTTGGAACAGATTTGCCATATAGTTCAAATATTGTTGATAAAGGGGCGCATCAAGACCATATTTCACACGGATATTCTCGATTTCTTCCAAAGTGGCGTCCGCTCCGGCTATCAATCTGGCGGGATCCCCCGGTATCAAATGCACGAACAGAAATGCAATGACGGAAATGATGAAAAGCAGCGGAATCATACTGAGAATCCGCTTGATACTGTATTTAAGCATATTCTCCCTCCTTCATTTTTCGTTTCCTTCTCTTAATCAGTAAAGAGGCTGAGCGCTGTCCGCGCTCAACCTCTGGAAGTTATTCTGATACGATTTCAGCGTTTTTCAAGTCCAGGACTCCGGAAGATAACATAGTAATCCCCTTCACGTAATCCTGATGAGCATAGAGCAGGTCAGGAACCGCAAGGAATACCCAAGGTGCATCGTTCCAGATCATTTCCTGCGCCTCTGCATAATACTCTGCACGCTTATCATCATCGGCTGTATTTAATGCCTTCTGCAACAGCTCGTCTACCTGATCGTTCTTATAATAGGAAGTGTTATAAGACTCCGGCGGGAAAGATTCTGAGCTGAATAACGGACGAAGTCCCCAATCTGCATCGGCTGTTGAAGGAGACCATCCTCCGTTGTAAAGCTCGAGTTCCGTATCTTCCGGCTTCTCGACACCCCAGATGTTGTCTCCAAGTGTACCGCCTTCCATAGGGACGACGTTCAGCTTAATACCGACTTGGCTCAACTGCTGTTTATAGAACTGCATCATCTTTGTCTTGTCAGAACTTGTACCGCCCCAGATCGTCGTTTCAAATCCGTCCGGATAACCGGCTTCTGCAAGCAGCTCTTTCGCTTTCTCCGGATCATATTCATAGACTTCCTGACCAGAGTAGTGTTGTGTATCAGGTGCAATGGAAGACTCGGCAACAGTCGCATAGCCGTCATAGATGACATTGACATACGCTTCTTTGTCGATTGCATAGTTGATGGCTTGACGAACTTTTGGATCGTCAAACGGTTTCTTCATGGTATTCATAGAGAAATACTTAACGACAAGAGACGGCTTGTTCTCCACCGTTACACCTGCTTGATTCTCTAATGTATCCACCTGGCTTGTAGAAACAGGGAAGACGAAATCCGCTTCGCCTGTCTGAAGCATTGCGGAACGAGAGCCGCTTTCAGGAACCGGTTTGAATACAAGCTGGTCCACTTTGGGAACTTCCGGATCCCGGTAATCATCAAACTTCTCTACAGTCAGGTGATCCCCGCTCTTCCATTCTTTGAATTGGAACGGGCCTGTTCCTACAGGATTGCGGGCAATCTCCTCTTCGCTTTCTGAAATCGATTCCGGACTGATCATTGCTGCAGCCGGATGGGCGAAGTTGTTCGGCATGGCGCCGAACGGCTCTTTCAATGTAACTTTCACTTCGTATTCTCCGAGAACTTCTGTGCTGTCGACAAGCTCGAATAGAGAGCTTCTCCGCAACTGACTGTCAGGGTCGGCAAGCCGGTCGATATTCGCTTTGACCGCTTCCGCATTGAAAGGCGTACCGTCATGGAAAGTGATGCCTTCTTTCAGTTGGAAGGTAAACTCCGTAGAGTTCTCATTTGCTTCATAGCTTTCTGCTAATACCGGCACGATGTTCAAATCTTCATCGAACCCGAGCAACCCTTCGTACACAGCGGACTGCGCCGAATAGGACTGGTTGTCGTTCGTATCATGCGGATCCATGCTCGTGAAGTTGCCGTCTACGGCAATGGTCAAACCTTCTTCCTTAGAAGGCGCCTCCGCTTTTTTACTGCTGTCTGCCGTTCCATTCCCGTCTCCTTCTCCGTTACCGCATCCGGCGATAACAAGGACAAGGAGAAGGGAGAGAACCGATAAAAAACGTGATAATTTCAATTTCTTTTCCCCTTTTCTCCGTTTTTTCTCTTGAATTCCTACTAATATGTTCCGTATAATTCGATAGTATGGAATCCATACCAGAATACTAGGATTTTAGTACAGAAAAATCTTTATGTCAAAGAAAATTTTATATAAATAGGAAGACAAAGGAGAAAAAATTACAAATGAGACCACTCATAGGCATATCAGGAAGTATTATAATCGACCAGGGCGGGCGGTTTCCAGGCTATGACCGCGCCTATGTTAACAACGATTACGTCCAGTCTGTCCTCCGCGCAGAAGGTATTCCATTCATCCTTCCCGTGTTGGAAGATGACGAAGCGGTTAAAGCACAGGCGCAGGCAATGGACGGCCTTATCCTTTCCGGGGGACACGATGTCCAGTCTCTTCTTTATCAGGAAGAGCCGTCACCGAAGCAGGGATCTCCCTTCCCTGAGCGCGACCATTCAGAGGGAGTGCTGGCAATAGAAATGATCCGACAGGGTAAACCCGTATTTGCCATCTGCCGAGGTGTGCAGCTGTTAAACGCTGTATATGGAGGAAGCATGTATCAGGATACCTCCTACATGAAGGGGAATATTCTCAAACACGACCAGGTCCATACGCCCGCACAAGCGACGCATACCATACAAACAGAGCCGGAGAGCTTTATGCGCGAACACTTCGGTACAACGACGTTGACGAACTCCTTCCATCATCAAGCGATCAAAACGGTGGCGCCGGGATTTAAAGCAACCGCTTATGCAGCGGATGGCGTTATCGAAGCAATTGAAATGGAAGACACCACCGCTTTTGTCATCGGTGTACAATGGCACCCGGAAATGATGACAAAAAAACACGAGCGGATGCAGCGACTATTCGATCATTTTGTAAACCAAGCCTCCCTCACCAAACAACCGACACCGTAAATAAACGAAAAAATCCATACGCCCGGGCGGCGTATGGATTTTTTTCATTATACTTTGACACGTTTAATGAAGAAGGAAAGAATCAAACCTACCCCTGCAATAATCGTACCGAACCAGAAAGCACCTTGAACCCCTGAGGTGAAACCAAGGACCTGGTTCATCGGATCAGCCGGATTGTCGACCGTATTCATAAAACGGGCGGTTCCGGATGATAGAATAGAAATAGCAACCGCTGTTCCAATCGCACCGGAAACCTGCTGGAGCGTATTCATGATAGCTGTTCCATCCGGGTACAAATCAGCCGGAAGCTGGTTCAAACCATTGGTCTGAGCCGGCATCATAACCATGGAGACACCAATCATCATGACGATATGAAGGCCGATAATCCAAGCGGATGTCGTTTCCATATCGACAGTCGTAAACCCAAGCATTGCTCCGAGAATGATGACGAACCCTGGAATGACAAGGAACTTAGGGCCGAACCGGTCGAATAATCCACCCATGATCGGAGAAATCAAACCATTGATAATTCCCCCAGGAAGCAGAAGCAGCCCTGCCGCAAACGTCGTCAATGCAAGGGAAGTCTGCAAATACAACGGAAGAAGAATCATAGATGATAGAATGACCATCATTGTAATGACAATAATAATCAAACCGACGGTGAACATCGGATAACGGAACGCACGCAAATCAAGGATCGGTTGTTCCAGTTTCAGTTGACGATGAATGAAGAATGCAAGCCCGATCGCTCCGACGATGAGCGGCAGGACAACGACCAAATGTCCCCATCCTTCGCTCGTGCTGCTGAAGCCATAGACGATTCCGCCGAATCCGAATGTAGAATAAACGATGGACAGAGCGTCAATTTTTGGCTTCGTTGGTTCTGTCACGTTCTGCATATAAACAAAACCGAACAAGAGCGCTGCGATTAATAGCGGCAGGGAGAACCAGAAAATCCAATGCCACGTGAAATTGTTAAGAATCAGTCCGGATAACGTCGGACCGACAGCAGGCGCAAACATGATCACCAACCCGATGACTCCCATAACTTTTCCGCGATTCTTCGGTGGAATGATGACAAGGATCGTGTTGAACATAAGCGGAAGCAGCAACGCCGTTCCAGCTGCCTGAACAACCCGCGCGATCATAAGAACTCCGAATACCGGGGCCAGTGCCGCAATTAATGTTCCTATAATCGACAGGATAAGAGATGCTGTGAAAAGCTGTCTCGTCGTAAACCATTGCAGGATCAAACCTGATATAGGAACAAGAATTCCTAGTGTCAACAGGTATCCAGTCGTTAACCAATGGACGGTCGTTTCCTGGATCCCGAATGTGGTAATTAAACTATTGAGCGCCATATTAAGCGCCGTTTCACTGAACAGCCCCACAAAGCCTGCGACCACAAGTGAAATAATGATCGGCATCGGCTTTATGGCCTGTTTTGATGTATTCATTTCTTCCGATGCTGCTGCATCCATCTGCATTGCTTATCTCTCCTCTTTTTCTTTACTCAACAAATACGGCATTTGTCTGGCGATTGCTCGGAGCGGTTCTCCGTTAACCATCGTCTTCGCCAAAATAAACGCACCCTCAATCATTGCGTGGATGCTTATTCCCAAGTCTTCCGCACGCTCTTTACTGTAACCCGACGCTTCCAAAGCCTGCACATAGAAACGATTCCAATGTTGATAGGTCTGCTTGCATGCGAGCCTTAGGTTCTCATTGCAAATAGAAGTCTCTGAGGCAATCAGGCCGATGGGAACGCCCTCTCCAGGTTCCCCTCTTTCGAACATGTCGGCGATGTCCAGTATGTGCTGCTTCAAAGCTTCGCCGACATCCATTCCAGGCCTGAGGCTCTTCTCCAAGTCTTCCGCGACCGCAGTCCGCATCCGGGCAATGGCTTCCAATGCGATTTCTTCCTTCCCACCAGGGAAATGGTAGTACAAAGAACCTCTTGGAGCCCCACTTTCTTTTATGATCTGACTCAAACCTGTACCGTTATATCCTTGTATATGGAAAAGGTTGGATGATGTATTCAGAATGATTTCTTTCGTATCTGCATGCTTGCTCATTCTTACTCCTCCCTCAATAATTATGACGAACGGTCTATATAAATTTAATCGTATTTGAAGGCAAAGTCAATAAAAAAAGACCGTAACAAACGGTCATTTTAATCGATGGCTCTCAACACATCCAACAGCTGCTTTTTAAACCTTTTCCTGTCTACCTGCTCACAGACACGCACGTTCGGTGCCTTTCCGGAACGATTGTTAATATCGACAAGGCTGTATCCCCTCGTGAGCTCTCCTTTTGTTTCTATATCCACAAAATATTTATGCGACTTCGTCATCAATTCTTCGTCGGCTGCAACCGCCATAAGCAACGTATCCGGATGAGTCGTTCCTGTTAATCGGTGCACTTCTTTATTGAATTTCTTGACGACTTCGTTTATCTGCACGAAGAAGTCCGCCCCCTTCGTACCAAGCGCCGCTATCTCCTCATGATCGGAATCATCCATGATAGAATACTCCAAGCACATATCCCAGCCGACCATTGTAATGGGTATGCCTGAGTGAAGAACAATGCGCGCAGCTTCAGGGTCCACCCAAAAATTATATTCTGCTGCTGCTGTAATATTCCCAAGAGAATTATTTGTTCCTCCCATTATGTACAAGTGCGGGATCGCTTTAATAATGCTCGGATCCTTCTTGATCGCCAACGCAATATTCGTTAACGGCGCAATCGCAAGCAGTTCAATCTCGCCGGGGGAACGCTTCACCTGCTCAATAATGAAATCGACGGCATGTCCTTCCTCCGGCCGCTGCTCCGCTTTCGGAAAGTGCGCCCCGCCCATTCCATCTTCGCCATGTACATCCTCTACGGTGCGGTGACCAGCCTCCCCGTTCATTAAAAGCGGCCTCTCGCATCCCTTATAAACAGGAACATAGCGTCCGCCTCCGGACACCTCGATCGTATACAACGCATTTTCCACTTCCTGATCGAAGTCTACATTTCCTCCTGTAATGGTGACCCCTTCCACTTGAAAATTGTGAAGAGCCGTAAGAATAGCAATCGTGTCGTCTCCGGCTGTGTCTGTATCAATAATTACTTTTCTCATGAACAGTCCCCCAAGGTTTTCTTCTATGTACAACCTTTATTGTACACCAAATCCCCCTGACTTTTTCCAAAAAGCCGGGGTTCTTATAGATAAATCGGTGTACAATAATGATCGTATCCGGGCATGTCATTGCGAACCACCGCTTCATACATACGCTGGACGGCCAATGTGATGGAACCGGGTTCCCCTGTCCCCACCCTTCGTCGATCCACTTCAACCACCGGCTTAATACCGATGGCTGTACCTGTAAAGAAAACTTCATCAGCCCGGTACAGCTCGGCTCTCGCCAAACTCTGCTCTTTTACCTTGATCCCCATCTCCTTCCATAAAATCTCCATAACCGTAGCACGTGTAATTCCCGGTAAGATGTCATCCGCAACAGGAGGCGTCCATACACAGTCCCCTTGGACCACAAATATATTCTCTGTCGCCCCTTCACTCACGTTTCCGTCTTTCGTCAAAAAAATCGCCTCATCATATCCATCTGCCAACGCTTGACTGACAGCAAGGGCTGAATTCAAGTATCCGGCCGTCGGCTTCGCCTGAGGGGGGATCATATTACTTCCAATCCTGTTCCAGGAAGAAACACAAGCTCTTAAAACCGGCTTCGGCTCATATTCCAAATAGCTTGTGAACACAGCCACTCGGTTGTTGACACCAGCTATATCTGGACGTAACATATCCGCCCCGTGGAAACAGAGCGGACGAATATAAACATCCTGTTTTACGTGATTAAGGACAAGCAGCTTCCTGACAATCGCGATCATTTCTGGTACGGCATATGGAATGGGAAGGAAGAGCAGTTTCCCGGATTTGTAAAAACGATCGATATGATCTGCCAACCGAAAAACATACAACTGCCGATGCTCCTCATTCCAAAAAGCCCGGATACCGTCAATGCATCCTAAACCATAATTCAGTCCTTTATTCCTGACATTCACCGTGGGAAGTGTCTCCTCTACAAAACGACCTTGATCAAACATAAATAGCATCTATCTCCACACCTTTACTATCAGCTCAGCAAAAGCCTGAGAATTGAAGTTGACGGATTAGTTTCGAGACATACTCTTCTTATATCTATCCTTTCCGGTCCTTTTTCAGAACCAGCCCCCCGCCGCCTGTTATAAAGTCAGGATCTTTTGTACACTTTTTCCTTGCTTTACTTCATACATCAAATTGTCTGCTTCATTAATAACGGACAAGAGATCCTGCTCGCCTGCAGTGAAGCTGCACAATCCTATACTGACGTTTATACGCAGTTCTTGTTCATGAAAAAGGAGCGGTTCTTCCAAAGCAAGGTGGACCTTGCTGCGAACGTCATTCGTATCGGCATTCCCTTCATAAATGAGAATGAATTCATCTCCGCCGTACCGGTAAAGTGTACCTGCTTCATCCATAGTTTCGTGAAGAACAGCTACAAAATGTTTAAGGGCAGCATCCCCCGCCAAATGACCATGACGATCGTTGATTTGTTTGAAGTCATCCAAATCAAGAAAGAACAGGTGCATCCGTTCTCCTTTCTTAAGCTCCAATACATCTCTTTGGAGCGCTGAACGATTCAGAAGCCCTGTTAAATCGTCGGTCGTGACGAAACGCTGCGTCGTTTGAAGCGTATCCAACGTATCATTCACCCCGTTTGTGAATAACGCCAGTGACCCGGAGGAACGCATATGGGACCGTACGGACAGATCCCCTTCCTTGATAGATCGGAAAAGTCGTTTATGGTAATTCAAAAACCAGTGAATGAAGAAGTAGAATACAAAGAAATTGATTAAACCGAGCAGAAGGCCTGCTGTGATGGATGAGAATGTGAAGAACCATTGCAAATCCTGTGGAATCGGAATGACTTTGGGCATAAACTGCACAAACAGCCCTCCGATGATACAGCCGAGCACTAAGTAAAAAGCAAACATGATCCATAAATAGTTCCACTTCATCCTTTTCACCACCATGTCTTTATTCCTATATCGGCATCTTCCGAATAATATTATATACCCATGCCGGTTACAGAAGAAAACAATAAAAAGCACCTCCAAGCATATGGAGGTGCTTCCTATATTTTCAACGGAATCAAAACTGCCCGTTTAATTTAGGAAATAAACGCATGGCATTATTATAAAAGACGTTTTCTACATGAGCAGAAGGAAGAAAGGAACCGATGAATTCTGCGTACGGCTTCATCGGAGCGAGCGGCCAATCCGATCCGAACAACAGTTTCTCATAATGACCACAGTACGTAAGGGCGTGACGGACGTGGTCGAAATAATTATCTACCTGTTTCCCTGCAAGTACCGCTTTCGTGCCTACCACCCAGCCCGACAAATCCGCATACAAATTCGGATTCTTATAAACCAGTTCTGCCCCGGTCAGTACCCACGGATCACCAAGGTGAGCCATCATGAACTGGACATCTCTTCTCTGCACGGCCGTTTCATCAAGAGTCAGCGGGTGTGAGTATTTTAATAATCCTCTCTCTGAATACGTATCTCCTGTATGAAAAACTACCGGAACATCATAAGCCGCGGCCAGGTCATACACAGGTTGATAGACAGCGTCGTATGCATAGAAAGGGTAATAGCCCAAATAGATTTTTATGCCAACCACGCGTGGTTCTTTCAAACGTTGTTCCAACTGGTCAAGAGCGGACGCATCGAGATGATAAGGATTTATCCCTGGACACTCCAAAACATTCGGAGGAAGCACTGGTTCCAAATCCAATGACATCGGCGTCTTTGTCCTGTGATCGGGAAACCCACCGGATTCTGATTCCGTCACCCCCATACCTATCGCATAGAGAGCATCGGCTTCTGCCATCTCTTTCTGTAGGCCGAGACCGGAATAATCGACATGGGAAAGCTCTTTTGCCGTTTGTTCAAAGCTCCGGATCGCTGAAAAGTGGATATGCGCATCAATAATCTGCATCGGCATTGTCCCTGAACGCTATTTTCGGAAACGAGGAACGATCTTTCGCTGCTATCTCCCCAAACATAAGCACAGAAGGATCGGTGGTCACCCTGCCCTTATCCGCCGCCCTCCAGCTCCTTTTCGCTGCTAATAGAAGCACCTCTTTATTCATATAAATATCCGCCCCTGACGCATCTTCCGGTATAACCATCGTCATCGAATTTCCAGTATCTTTCGAACCGATCCGTGCAATATCGGATACAGAGAGATCGAATTCCTCGACGCCTGCATAAAAGGTCTGCGGCGGACCATTCGTATCTATGACAGCATAACAGGAGTCCAGGTTGTCCGATGGTTTCCAAAAGGATTCCATTGTCAGCTCATCTTCCGTAAATGTCCGACCAGAGTCTTGTTCTATATCGGCGTAGGCGGCTACCACCGGGACTTCCGGCAGTGTCAGCATATATTGATGAAGGGTGGTGCCCTTTCGCTCCTTATGCACCTGGAACGTAGTGCTTAAACAGATCCCTTCCCAAATGGATCCCTCCTGGTCTGTCCTCTTCACCTGCGTGACCCTTGTCTCTTCCTTTAATATTGAGAAAGGATTGACACCGCGCAGGCTGTAGCGCAGTCCCCCTCCCCATGGATTCCACCAGGACTTCGGCTCGGCTTGAGGATATTGGTGGTGAAGGAACTCCCGTCCATCCACAACCAAGGAGAAAATGCCTGGGAAATAAGCAGAAGATGCCTTATAAGCCAGGACACCATTCTGTACAGTCCACACGCCGTCCTTTTCCGACACTTCGACTTGCTTCGCTCCCTTGACCAGTTCCACTTTATGAAATTCCGTCTCCCTGCCTGACGCCTGATAGAATCCTTTCACCTCATAAATGCCCGCCTGACGTGTTTGAAAGGAGAGGTCAGCCTCGTGCCTCTGATCCGCTTTGTCTATGGGTCTGCTTGCTATCTCCTGCCGTCGCTCCACTCGGAACGTTCCATCCAAATAAGAGTTCATCCGGGACTGCAATGTATAAACGACGTCTCCTCCTACCATTGCTGTCGAGTCTGCCTTCATATCAAATAAAGGGACAATCGGCAGGATCTTTCCAGTGCTTCCTTCCGAATACCGGCGCCATTCAAGCCAATCCCGATCTGTCTGAATGCCTATTTGAAGGGGTCCGATCCGGCACGCCTCACCGGGATGCAGCACGTCCGTATAAGACTCCAAACTGAATTTCCAATCATCCTTTCTTCCCTTCCAATCATCGGACCAGGCATAGCCTGTCGTTTCTCCTGTCCGAGGAGAAGTGAACAACCAGTTCTCAGAAAGATCTTTTATCGGAAGGTCATCGACGAAAGGCACGAGAGAATCATCAGCGGTTAGGGCACCATCAGCTACCGGCATCACCAACCCTTCGAACTTTGGATACACAGGCTGGAGTAGAGAGACAGCCTCCTTGGCTTCCAGTCCTTCATTAATTAATTCGTGATAGACTTTCACCAATCCATCCCCATGTAAATGCATGTACACATTCATCCGCAGCCCTGTCATACTGTCGGATATCATCGTTGTTTTCAGGACGATGCATTCCGGAAGCTCAATGAACTCGACATCATGAATCATTTTTTTCGAGAATTCTTCTGTGTAAGGGAGTCCCAGCTTTGGCGTCATCAGGACGACCGGCTCATTAACAGCGCCTGTCTTTCCGATTTCTACAATATGATTCCTCTTTTCCACTTTAAGGAAAAAAGGGCCGTTGTAGGCATACATATGTGTATCCGATTCCCCGCCGAATTTTGCCCCTTTTCCGGGAAAAGAAGCGTGGAGAAAGGAAGTGAACTTTAGACTTTCCCCATCAGGAGCTTCCATCGTCACATGGATGTTTCCTTCAAGACAGCCATTTCTTACAAGTCGGACAGGTACAGGAACAGAACAGCGGCCGTTCGCTTCCACAAACGTGCGGATTACCTTCTCCTCCCAGTCGATCAACGGCTGGTTCGGAAGGTGGATTGTCCAGTGGGAAGGCTCTTTCCATTCACTCTCTAAATCGAGATAAACGGTCTCTTCTTCCCCCGGCAGCCAATGGGCCTTAAGCGTCCGGACACGCACCCGGCCTGCTTTCACCGGAAAGAACCCCATCCGAAGCGGTGTCATACACCCATTTAATTCTATATCCATTCCGGCGACAGGGTGCGCCTGCCACGGGTTGGGAGCAACACCGGCCGCCTCGACGTCGAGTGGGACCGTTTCTTTCCACTCATCACTCACCTGTACATCCTTCTGCCATCCTTGCCGGACAGAGGTATCCCCGGCTCCACGCAAATGAACGGTGAGAGGCTCCGGATCATAATTCCGAATCCGGTATGTAATCGAACTGTCTCCTCCCTCCAGAACTCGAAAATCAGAGGCAGTCATTTCCACCAGTAAACGCTCTGTTTCCACCAGTCTGATTTTTCGCCCCGTCCGCTCAAATTGGACCCGTACATACGAGCCGTCTGCTTCCCACTTATATTCATAGCACGTATGTTTTCCCTCTTCGATGCCATCAGGTCTTACCTCAATGAGACGACTGCTCGTTTCGTACCAATCGTTCTTCTCGAAAAAGGGCTTCAGCATCTCCAACTGGAGGATGGACGGGAGGAAGTTCATCAAGTGAGTCGTATCATCCCTGTCCTCCCAAAAGAAACCGCACTTCTTGTACAACGGGACAGCTTTCGTATTTCCGGGCCATGTAAATAAGTCCAGTCGAGGCCAGCCGTAGGCAACGGTTTGGTCGATAGCTTTCTTCAGCAGCATCTTACCGATCTTCTTCCCATGATAATCGGGATGGACATTCAAGAGTGGGATATAGAGCGCTCCTTTGTCTTCTCTGTACTCGGATAGTCCGCAGTAACCGACGACTTCTTCCTCAATCACGGCAAGAAAAAGGTTGAGGTTCGAAGATTTCCCCTCTTTCTCCATCACATCTTCTTCCGTCGTTACAGCCGAATCTCCTCCCCATTCGTCTCTACTCTCATTCCACATCTTCGCAATCCCTGCGGCATAACGATCTTCATACTCCATGACTTTCACCTGATTTAGCGTCTGCATAACAGCATCCTCCATTTGGGAAAATTTACTTTTCTACCTATCAGTGTAGAAGTATCTAATAATAAAGTAAAGAATATTCCGTCAAATACACTTTTTAAACTGAATGGTGATTCATTGTATGGTAGACTATAGAGAAAAGGAGGCGGTCTTATGAAGATTGGAGACACATTCAGGAAAGAAAGAAGCTTTACGAAGGAGGAAGTGCTGGCTTTTGGTGAATTATCTAAAGACCAGGGAAGGCATCATCTGGAAGAGAACGAACAAGGACAGCTGATGGTCCACGGTTTACTGACTGCCAGCATCGGAACAGAAATCGGCGGCGACCTGAACTACATAGCGAGGAATATGGACAGCGAATTTCTGCGGCCCGTTTTCACAGGAGATCTCATTACGTGCGAAGTCATGGTGACAGATGTCGAAGTGCTTGACCAAAAGACAAGAGTGGCGATGTCGTCCGTTTATCGTAATCAAAAAGGAAAAGAAGTACTCGTGGGTTCCAGTAATGGAGTCATACTGAATCAGGCATAAAAAATAACAGCACGATATACGTGCTGTTATCCCTCAATTTTAGCGGAAGCGACACCAAGCAGAATGCCGAGGACAGCTCCTCCAAGCACCTCGACCGGCTGATGACCGAGGAGTTCCTTCAATTCTTTATCCCGTTCGACGAATTCAAGACTTGGGAAATCCCCGGAAAGCTGGGCGACGTTATCCTCTAGGTCATTGACAAGCTGGGCAATCTCTCCGGTATGACGCCTGATCCCTTGAGCATCATACATGACGATGACACCGAAGATTGTCGCGAGCGCCGTCTCCGTATGTCTCGAACCGCGGTTGGATGCGATATAAGAAGCAAGTGCCGCCACTCCGGCAGAGTGGGAACTCGGCATCCCCCCTGTCGTAGCGACCTGTTTCCAATCCCACTTCCCTGTCAGGCGCTTATGTGTCAATATCTTCAACCCTTGAGCAATTCCAATAGCTGAAAGGGCTGTAACGATTCCCCTGTTCATTTTCTGCATGATCGTCCTCCTTCACAAATACCACTCTTCTTTTCATTACCCGAAGCACAAAGTTTTATGCAGCAGACTCCCACTTTTTCATTAGAAGAGCCTGCTCCGGGGAGCAGGCTCTTTTGTTTCAGTGAGTCGTATTCATTTCATAAATCTGCATGGATTTAATGGTGACCTCTCCATCTTTACTGTACATTTCCAATCCGTTGCTTTCCATGAACGGGAAGATCCGGTTCGTCATAACCTGCCGTCCGCCATTTGCGAATAGTTCCACAGAGGAACGATCGACAAACAAATGAAGCTTCACTGTTCCATCCTCTGCAGAAGAAGGAGCACGGTACACCCCGGGGAAGTTCTCATGAAAGTCTGTTTTCCCTGAATCCGCACGGTCTGTGAATACAAGATCATTTTTCGCATCGTAACCGACGATAGTGCCTTCTTTCAAATCATCCGAGTTGCGGACCCGGAATCCAAACTCTCCAGCAGACCCGACTTCAAATTCCGCTACGATTTCATACGTCTGGGATTCTATATCAGACAGAGGTTTCGCTCCACCCAATGTCTCATCCGTCGTTTCGTATAAAAGATCCCCGCGCAGCTGCTCCAATTCCGGAGCCGGCTGTTGGACAAGCTGCACCTCATCATTCTTATCTTTCGTAAGCGTCACTTCTCGAGGAATGGACATCGCTCCGCGCCACGGGTCGGTCGGAATATCTGCCGCATACTCCCAGTTGCTCATCCAGGCCATCCAAACGGTGCGGTCGTCCATGCCGTTAAAGGCTTGGGCAGCGTAAAAGTCCTTGCCGAAGTCAACCCAGTTAATGTCGTACGTCTTCTCCTGACGAATGAACTCTTTCCCGTTAAAGTCACCGAGGAAGTACTGCCCTCCTGATCCACCGGCGATGCTGCCGGGATTCATATCCACCTGAAGGACCCAGCGGGTGTCCTCTTCGTTACCGTCGACGGGCAGCTCGAACAGTTCCGGGGTTTCCCAGACACCGTCCTGGGCGCCGACATTCCCGAACTCGCTCAGGTACTCCCAGTCCACCAGGTTTTTAGATCCATAGAACATCACTTTCTTGCCGGCGGCAAGCAGCATGATATACTGCTCTGATTCTTCGTGCCAAACGACCTTCGGATCACGGAAATCCTCTATATCAGGGTTCGGGACGACTGGATTCCCCTCGTACTTCGTCCATGTTCTGCCTTTATCCGTACTGTAGGCGATACGTTGATCCTGCACGTCTCCTGCACTGGTGTAAAAAGCGATTAAACCGCCTTCTCCATCCGGGAAAAGTCCACTCTTATTGTTTTCATCAGCGATAATACTGCCCGAGAAAATCATTCCATTCTCATCAGGCGTCATCGCCACTTCTTCTTCTTTCCAATGGACAAGGTCTTTACTTGTCGCATGGCCCCAGCTCATATTACCGAACTGGTCCCCTTCCGGATTGTACTGATAGAAAAGGTGGTATTCCCCTTCATAATAAACCATTCCATTCGGGTCATTCATCCAGTTCTCTGCCGGAGTATAATGGAATTGAGGGCGGAATGATTGATCATATTCAGCAGGTATCTCCTGATTTCCAACTGGATTTTCTAGATTTTCCTGATTTTCCGATAGATCCTTGTTCCCCTCAGAGGAGATGTTGGCGATGAGATAGATGAGAAGGGCTATCAATAGAAGGACGATTCCTCCAAGTAAGGTGAATCGCATTTGTTTCGACATGTTAAACCTCCTGCCTTATTGTCAGACGTAACTTTAAATAAAGCCTCTCCACCTTAGTGAAGAGGCTCTATTTATGCTTTCAGACTGTTATCCGTTATGCTTTGGACCTTTTCCTTTGTGCTTCCCATTTCCTTTTTCATCCGAGATGACTCCAGGATCAAGGATGTCTTTGATTTTCGTCTTCTTACCACTCAACTGCAGCTCTACGGTCGGTGCCAAAGTCCCGCCGAAGTGATCGAACTGGTAAGCTTCGGACTGGCTGCCGATTTCATCGATGGTCAAGCCGTCCAAGTCCGCGAAGTTTGCGAAGCTGATGACTTTCCCGTCCGGCATTACGGTCCAGGAGTATGTCTGGTAAGGTTCATCTGCCGGGTTGGTCAACACGAGTCCACTTTCATTAAGCGGTTCGTAATCCCCTTGCAGGTCTTTGGCATAAAAGCCGTACAGGCCATCTTCTCCGCTGATTCCCGGAGCGAACTTATTCGTATGAGTGCTTGTGAACAAGTAATATTTTCCACCTTTAACAACGATGTGCGGACGTTCCAGCTCCTGGTTGACCTCTTCTGCCTCCAGAAGTGGATCCTGTGCCTTGAATTCCGTTAATTCGTCGTTTTGTGCTTTAGCAATTCCGATGCTTCCGTTATAAAGAGTCGATTCGGACTGCTCTTTTCCGTCTTTCTCAGCGCGCTCTGCAGGAGTTCCACCGGAGTTCGCTTCAAAGAGAATATACTCTTCCTCTGTCTTAGGATCCTGGAAGAACCATGGATCACGGAAAGTATAAGCGATGTCTCCCTCTTCGGACTGTTCCATCGTCTGGTACGTTTCGCCATCCGGCTCGAGAATGACTTCATGGTCGGACCAGTTATCGAAAGAAATCTTTCCATATCTGGACTTGATATCTGCGGAAGCCGTCGCCAGTCTTTGCTCATACGACAATTTCTCTTCGCCTTTGCGTCCTGTCGCTGTATAGAACATGTGAAGCTCTCCGTCATCTACCATAGCAGAGCCGGCCCATTGACGGGAACCCAGTGCTTCACCGTCTTCAAAGACTTTACCGCCAAGCTCCCAGTCTCCTCCATCTTCACGATAGAAGTAACGGATTTCAGCAATGTCATGGCGCTTGCCAGGAAGGACATCCGCCGGTGCAGTCAGTGAGAAAATAATTTCCTTTCCATCTATTTTCGCAATGGATCCGTCACGTTCTCTCAGCGGCCATGTGTCCCAAATATGAAGGTCCGGAGCGATTTTCTTTATTTCTTTCAAATCGATTTCGTCGACCGTGTTATCCTTGGTACGCTTGAATTTATCTGCGTCTTCAGCAGACCATTCCGGTGTCTGCTCTTTCTCTTCGTTCTCGTCTTCCTCTTTGTTATCCGGGTACTGGATCTGCCCGTCTTCCAATTCGCCAACGATCTTTGTTTCGTCACCATCCAGATCCAATTGCAATGTAGGAGCAAAGGATCCTCCTACTTGATCTTCTCCGTTCTCATCCTTGTATTCATTCACGAATGAAATGACGTTCTCATTCGGAAGAACGGCCCAGGAGTATGCTTGGAATGGGTCATCTTCCGGATTCGCTACAACCAAACCGTTGTCATTAAGCGGTTTGTAATCCCCACGCAGGGAGTCATTAACAAAACCGTAAAGTCCGTCCGGCCCTTCCAGTCCAGGAGCGAAGGTGAATTTGTGACTGATGGTAAACAAATAATAATTGCCGTCTTTATAAACTAAGTGTGGTCTTTCCAACTGTTGGTTTACACAATCTGCTTCCAACAGTGGAGGCAGCAGTTCAAAATCACTTAAATCTCCGTCATCAGCAACGGCGATTCCCACGTTCCCATTATAATCTTCCGCACCTTCCGGAACATCATGATTCTTCTGGAAGGATGTACTTCCGATATCTCCAGCTTCACATGCTTTTTCCGTACCTCCGGAATTTCCTTCGAACAACAGATATTCTTTGCCGGATTTCGGATCTTTGAAGAACCATGGATCACGGAAAGAGTAGATGATATCTCCTGTCTTCTGTTCCTGTGTTTCATAATACTTTCCATCTGCTTCCAGCAGAATTTCATGCTTTCCGGAAGGGTTCGCTTCCACCCCGTTCTCATCTGTGTCGAAAGTCAACGTCGTACGAGCCAACCTCTGCTCATATGTAGTTTCCTCATCAGACTTTCTTCCAGTTGCTGTGTAGAACAAGTTGACCTTTCCGTCTTTCTCCATCATTGCAGATCCAGCCCATTGGCGGGAGCCGTATGCTTTGTCAGGATCATAAGCAAGGCCGCCAAGTTTCCAATCCTTGCCGTCTTTAGAGTAGAAGTAACGGATCTTCGCAACATCGTGACGTCCGTTCCATGTATAATCTTTCGAAGCCGTCAAAGCAAAAATGATTTTGTAGCCGTCGATTTCAGCCAGTGAACCATCGCGGTTCCTCAACGGCCATGTATCCCAAATCCAATAATCTGGTGCTACGTCCTTGAAGTTATCAATATTTTCCGGTGTATTTTCAGGCGTATTCTTATAGTTTTGCGCCATTTCTCTTGTCCAGTTTGCTGTATCATCCTGCTCTTTGGCAGAGACCTCTGTCTGTAACCCCACGAACAGACCGAGAAGCATGGTCAAGATCACACCGACTTTCGAATATGTCATTCCTTGTGAATGCATTCGAACATCCCCTCCTCAACAATTCTCGAAAAAGTTTTTTTACGTCCTCATATTACGGATTGTAATATAGTTGCGCAAACCCATAATCAAGACAGTCCGTATGGATTATGTCCGTTGACAAACCAAGGATGAAACCCTTTACTTTTCAATTGCAAACGGTTTTATGACAAAGTGAAAAAATTACCTGCGATCTATAATTGTAAAAAATTTATAGGGAATCGTTCACACATCGCTGTCAGTTTGTGGATGTTATGTAACAAGAGGAGGATAAGCTCGTTACATTGCGTCAAAACACCTGTTACATGATTGTAAAAAAACAGTCGGTAAAGAGGTTTTCACTCCTCTTCCGACTGCTTGTATCAACTTTCCTTCAACTCTCTGCGAATGAGATATAAGAAATATGGGACACCGATAATTGCCGTCAAAATACCAGCAGGAATTTCAATCGGCGGACGTATGGTCCTGCCTGCCGTATCTGCGACAACCAAAAGGAGCGAGCCTAGTATCATGGATCCGGGAAGAAGATATTGGTGTCTTGATCCGAAGATCCCTCGTGCCATATGGGGAGCGACCAGACCGATAAAACCGATGGCGCCGATCGTTGCAACGGCCGCCCCTGCCAATGCCACTGCAAGTGTTAACAATAATAAACGCGTAGATCGGACGTTCATACCCAAACCGATAGACGCTTCTTCGTTCAGGCTGAGAATATCGAGCCTGCGATAAAGAAGGAGACAGGTTGGCAGCAGGACGGTCATCCAGGGAAGGAGACCATATACATCATCCCACCCTTTCCCCCATAAACTCCCGGCCAGCCACACAAGGGATTCATTCGCTTCCATCGGGTATTTTGTCAGAATATACTCTGTCAATGCCTGGAATCCCGCACCCAGACCTATTCCAATCAATGCAAGCGTTGCTGGGTTCATCCCCGATTTCCTCGCTAACGCTACAAGCAGGACGGCAACGAGCGCAGCTCCGAAAAAAGCGGCTGCCGGCAGGAGACCGATCGGTGCCTGTGGGAGCAGTATAAGAACAATGACAGCGAATAAACCGGCACCATTTGTCAATCCGACGACGTCCGGCGAGATGAGCGGGTTGCGGATCACTCCTTGGAGAATTGCTCCGGAAACAGCAAGTCCTGCACCTCCCAAAACAGCGATAACCGTCCGAGGCATGCGAAGATTATTAATCAAAAAGGAGAGCTGTTGATTCTCTTCTGTCCAAATGGCCAACGTTTCTCCGGGTGTAACATATACCGTTCCGAATCCAAGAGATAAGAAGGCAATCCCTGCTAGAAGGATGGTAAGAAAGACAAGTATCGCCTTCGACTTATAATCCCGACTTCTTTGTTGTTTCCTATTCATTGTTCCTCTCCTTTCCCGGCGTTGTTTCTTGCGAGATACAGGAAGAACGGAGTTCCGATCAGCGCTGTTACAATCCTACGGGTGATTCATAAGGATACGCGACGTACCGTGAGACGACATCCGCATACAAAAGCAGCACCGCTCCGGCAAGCGCGGAAACCGGTATTAAAATCCGATGGTCCTCGCCAACCAGCTTCCTGGTAATGTGGGGAACCATCAGTCCGATGAATCCGATTGCGCCTGCCACCGCTACCGCAGATCCTGCGAGCAGGATGACGGCGATACTCGCTGTGATTCTAATCCGTTTCATTCCTTGTCCCAGCCCGATTGCCACTTCTTCTCCAAGTTGAAAGATCGACAGGGAGCGTGACAGAAGAAACGCTGCGACAAGACCGATGATCGACCATGGCAGGATCACGCGGACGTCTCCCCAGGATGCTCCGCTGATGGAACCGGACAGCCAGGAGAGTACATCGGATATCTCTTCATTGAAAATAATCAATCCTTTTGTCATGGAAGAGAACAGCAGGTGAACAGCCATACCTACAAGAGCAATCTTGACATTGGTCATCCCCCGGGAAGAAGAAAAGGAAAAGACGACGAAACCCCCGAACAAGGCACCTGCGAAAGCAAAATAAACGAGGTTTGTGCTTCCGATCGACGGAAGGAAAACGATGGAGGCCACAACGACAAGCGATGCTCCGGCGTTTACACCGAACACTTGTGGAGATGCCAGCGGATTTCTCGTAATCGCCTGCATAATGACACCTGCTACAGCCAGGTTCGCTCCGAGCACGACGCTGAGTACCGCTCTCGGAAACCTGAGCGTCTGGAAAACGAGCAGCTCTTTCGTTTCCTCCCCCTGCCACCATTGCTTTATTATCGTTCCGGCATCAATTTTCGTAAGTCCAGTGAATAAACTGAGCGCTACTCCTCCAATCAAAAGGACAAGCAATAGCCCTACCGTCAGGCTGACTCTCTTTCCGGACGGGCGGTCATGGATACCTTCCATCTTCCATTCCTCCAATCTATACAAAGAAAAAAGCCAGACACAACATCTGGCTTTCCTCCCGCTGCCTATTTGTCATACAGGATTTCCGTCGCTTCATCTACAATACGTTCCGCTGACTTTAAGCCTCGATAGCGCGTCCATAAAGCACGATCGACTTCGTAGATTTCTCCGTTCTTCACGGCCGTAATGTTGTTCCATAGCGGGTTCTGCTTCCACTCTTCCAGAAGCGCTTCATCTGCTTCCACCAGGAAGATGACATCCGGGTCCCATTCCACCATCTGTTCCAGGGTGATTTTCACTGTCGGTTCCTTGGCATCTTTGATGGCGTTCGGAATACCGACCTGACTCAAGAGCTGGCCGTCAAAGGATTCCGCCCCGTGCGCACTCAAAGAATCAGAACGGAAGACGCCGAGCATAATTTCCCTGTCTTCGTCCGGATCGACTTCTGATTTATAGCTCTCAATCGTCTTCTTATGCTCCTCGAGACGTTCCTCTGCTTCCTTCTCTTTGCCTACAGCTTTACCGATTGTTGAGAACGATTCCAGATTCTCTTCATATGTAGAGTTCCTGCTCTTTAACACAATCGTCGGTGCAATTTCCTGCAGCTGATCGTATATCGCGGAGTGACGATTCTCATCGGCGATAATCAAGTCCGGCTGCAGCGAAGCGATCACTTCCAAACTTGGCTGCTGTCTAGTTCCGACAGACGTATAGTCGATTTTCTCACCAAGCAAACCTTCCACATCGTCATCGTTCTCATGAGCGATTCCAACCGGTGTCATACCAAGCTCCCATAAGCTGTCGACAAAGGAAAATTCGAGAGCAACTACACGCTCTGGAGTTCCTTCTATCTCCGTCTTTCCCAGCTGATGTTCAATCGTTCTTGTGCCTTCCTTCGAATCTCCTTGATCTTCCTGATTTGCGGATTCAGCGCCGCATCCAGCAAGAACAAAACCGGCGATACAAAAAATAGTAACTAACCAAAACTTCGTTGCTTTCACTTTGACTACCTCCAACTTCCAACATCTATAATGATAATCATTCTTAATTAACTTCGTTAATTGTAGCAGTAATTCCCACCGTTGAAAAGCTTCCTTAGGAAAATTTTTGAACAAAAAAGCGGCCGCTTTCTTAAAAGGCCACTTAGAATAAATCAAAGGAAAGCTGCTCCGAATCCACCGTCTCTCTGTTCCTTACACCCTTTCGAGATCCATGTTTCCTAAGCTGTTTACCAGCCTCGTCTTCAGCTGTTTGCGACTCCTTCACAGCCCATAAGGTATCCCGTGCTTTCTTCGTTGCTGCTTGGATATCGATCATGGGAGCCGGATATTCCAAGGAGGCAAACGAAGGAAGCTTCCATGGCTCGTGAATGAAAGACGCAGGAATGCCGCGAAGCTCCGGAATATAAGTCCGGATAAAAGCCCCGCCCGGGTCGTGGTCGAGTCCCTGTTTGACAGGATTATAGACTCGGATGGTATGGAAACCTGTTGTACCAGCCTGCATCTGCATTTGGCTGTAATGGATTCCCGGTTCATAATCGAGGAACAACCCCGCCAGTGCACGGGCTGGTTTTCGCCAATCCAGTCTTAATGTATGACAGGCAAAGGAAACGACCATCGCCCTGGAACGAAAATTGATCCAGCCAGTCTCATGAAGGGCACGCATGGCGGCATCGATCATCGGGAATCCGGTACTTCCTTGATACCAGCGGCGGAATGCTTCTTCATTCCATTCCTCGTACACTTGATCAAAAGCAGGATTCATCGACTCTTCCGCGATTTCGGGCTCATCCTCCAAACGCTGGATGAAATGGCAGTGCCAGTAAAGACGGGACAAGAAATTCTCCAGCTGCTTTCTTTCTCCCGCATCGCTGCATGCCCTGATCTTCATCCAAGTCTGCTGGACAACGAAGCGGAGGGATATGTTTCCCCAGGCAAGATATGGAGACAGACGACTTCCAGATCGTGCTGATTTCAGTGGTTTCGATATGTGATAAGAATAGGAATGGAAGCGTACCCTTAAAAAGCTGTCCAACGTCCGATGTGCTTCTTCCACTCCTCCCTTCTGTCCTTTATCAAGCGTCGAACCGCCGACATACAGCGAGTCCAATTGGTCCAGATTCAACGTCAACACGGATTCCTTTTCCGGGACGCACGGGATTTTTTCCGGTACAGGAAAGACCGGATGCTTCATGAACTGTTCCCAGCGCTCAGAAAATCCGTCCCTTGAGTTCAAGCCACGGAAGACTCCGAATGGTTGATCTTCTTTCATGGTTAACCCCTTTTGCTTCATCCACGACCTTACTCTCTGATCCCTTGAAAACGTGACCGGTGTTCCATTTTCTTCATGCGCATGAAGAGAAAACGGGCCATATGTCTCGTATATCTCTTCCAGCACTGTTTCCATCTCCCCGACAGCGACGAATAACCGACCGCCTCTCTGCTTTAACTCCTTCTGCAGATCATGGAGGCTCTCTTTCACAAACTGATAATGGCGGGCAGACAGCTCCTGCCCCTGCCAGATGGAAGGTTCTGCAACGTAAAGCGGAAGCACCATGTCTCCCGACTGTACCGCATTATATAATGGTGCATGATCATGGAGACGAAGGTCCCGCTTGAACCAGACGACACGCAACAAAATAACCAGCTCCCGAGTAGTAATACCCTACATTCTACCTTTTTGATAGATTTTTTTCACCCGTTGATACTCGCCCCTCTCTATCCTTTTTCTAGAAAAAATTGTAGAAGAGCGGATTGACACCCTATTTTTCTCATGCTAGTATGCTTGTAATCAATCCAATAGCAATCTCTTATTCAGAGTGGTGGAGGGACTGGCCCTACGAAACCCGGCAACCGATCGATATGATTGTGGTGCTAATTCCAGCAGAGCAGATGCTCTGAAAGATAAGAGAGGTCCGTACAATCAGAACCTCTCATACAAGAGGTTCTTTTTTATTATTCAACTGAATAATCTGTTCCACAGGTGCCGGGGTGTCCCCCGGCTTAAAAGGGAAGACCGGTGAAAATCCGGCACGGTCCCGCCACTGTAATTGGGAGCGGAGCTGCAGCAGCCACTATCATAGTCGATGGGAAGGCGCAGCCCGCCGTGATCATAAGTCAGGAGACCTGCCTCTGGAACCCGCACTAGGTCCTACGAGGAATAGGCAGGTGTTGACAACGGGATTCGTCTACCCTTTTTCGACGTATCCTTCCCATGTCACTCCGTCGTCTCTCTTTGTAGGTAAGAGAGATTTTTTTATTGGATTGAAAAACAACTGCAGGAGGAATGGGAAATGAAACAAGCACGAAGTTCAGCAATTGGGTACCCGCGTATCGGGGAGAAACGGGAATGGAAGAAAGCTCTGGAGCGCTATTGGAAGAAAGATACGACAGAGCAGGAGCTTGTGGAAGAACTGACTGCCCTCCGACACAAGGATTGGAAGAAACAAAAAGAAGCAGGGCTCGATTTGATTCCGGTCGGTGACTTCAGCTATTACGACCACGTTCTGGATACATCCATCATGTTCGGGATCATTCCCGAGCGTTTTCAGGATACGGAACCCACTTCACTGGAAACGTATTTCAACATCGCCCGTGGCACAGAATCAGCGGTAGCCTCCTCCATGACAAAATGGTTTAATACCAACTATCACTATATCGTCCCGGAAATTGAAAAGGATACAAAACCGGTGCTTCTGGAGAACAGGCCGCTCCGCTATTATAAAGAGGCGAAGGAGCAGCTCGGCATTGATGGAAAACCGGTGCTGCTAGGGCCTGTGACCTACTTGAAGCTTGCCAAGGGTTTTGATAAGCAGCCGTTCGAACAAGTGCTGCAGGCACTGGTACCGCTCTACATACAAGTGCTTCAAGAATTGGCCGCAGAAGGAGCAGCTTGGGTTCAAATCGATGAGCCGATTCTTGTTACTGACTTATCGGAAGAAGACCTCCGCTTCGTTCAATCGGTTTATGACACCATTTCTAAAGAAGTGAGCGGCATCAAGCTTTTGCTTCAAACATACTTTGAAGCAGTGGAAGCTTATGATTCCGTCATTCAACTTCCTGTAGATGGCATCGGCCTTGATTTCGTGGATGATAACGGCCAAACCCTGTCCCAGCTCGCTGAACACGGCTTTCCGAACGATAAAGTATTGGCGGCGGGAGTGATTAACGGCCGAAACATCTGGCGAAACGATTGGAAACACACATGGCAGATCACGGATGCTGTCAGAAAGATCGTGCCGGAAGACCGCTTGATTCTCCAGCCTTCCACCAGCCTGCTTCACGTGCCGGTGACGACCGAATCGGAAACGAAGCTGGCATCTGACCTGAAACAGGTCCTTGCCTTCACTGATCAGAAACTGGAAGAAACGGTTCTTCTGACGAAGGGCGTCAATCAAGGAAAAGCAATCATCCTGCCGGAGGTGGAGAAACATTCCCGAAACTGGAGGTCCTTTGCGAATTCCGAAGGCCGCTCGAACGAGAACGTACAGCAGGAAGTAAAACGTTGGAAAGACAAACATCCGTCCCGTGCCTCCGAATTTTCCAATCGAAAGAAGGTACAGGAGGAAAAGTTCGCTCTGCCTCTGCTCCCGACAACGACGATCGGCAGCCTGCCCCAGACGACAGAAATCAGAAAGGCCCGCGCCAACTTCCGAAAAGGTGCATGGAGCGAAGAAACATACGATGCATTCGTAAAGGAAAGGACGGCCGAATGGATCGCCAACCAGGAAGAGGTCGGCCTCGACGTCCTTGTTCACGGCGAATTCGAGCGGAATGACATGGTAGAATATTTCGGTGAGAAGCTGAACGGTTTCGCTTTTACGGAATACGCCTGGGTGCAGTCCTACGGCTCCCGCTGTGTGAAGCCTCCCATTATATTCGGAGATGTATCTCTACCAGCTCCTATGACGGTGAAAGAGAGCGCTTATGCACAGTCATTGACCAACAAACCGGTCAAAGGGATGCTGACTGGGCCGATTACCATCCTGAATTGGTCATTCGTGCGGGAGGATATCCCTTTTGCAGAGGTTACGGAACAAATTGCTCTTGCTCTCCAAAAGGAAATCCGTGCTTTAGAAGACGCAGGCATTGGAATGATTCAAGTAGACGAGCCGGCACTACGTGAAGGGCTGCCGCTGAAATCCAATAAACAAGCGACGTACCTTGATCAATCTGTCCGCGCCTTTTTACTTGCGACCGCTGCAGCGGCAGATGAAACGCAAATCCATACGCACATGTGTTATTCGGAATTCGGCAGAATCATTGCCACGATTGACAAACTGGATGCGGACGTCATTTCCATTGAAACTGCCCGCAGCCATGGGGAACTGATTGAAGCTTTCGAAACGTTCGCATACGATAAAGGTATCGGACTCGGCGTTTACGACATTCACAGCCCGCGGATTCCAAGTGTGGAAGAAATGGAACAAAGCATCCGTCGTGCTCTGAAAGTGCTCGATCCACGCCAGTTCTGGATCAATCCCGACTGCGGATTAAAGACACGCGGGATCAAGGAAACACTTGCTTCCCTTCATCACATGCAGCAAGCTGCTCAAAACATACGCGAGCAGCAAAAGACAACCATTCACCAATAATATAGAAGAAACCAAACGGCACACCTTCCATCGGTGTGCCGTTTGGTTATGCCTCAAGTGTCCCTTTCGTCAGCTGCTGCTTAAGGGACGCTGCTTTCTTCTTGATTTCTTTTTTCTTCTCTTCCTCCCGCTTCTGCCATTGACTGTAGATCAATTTCATTCTTGGATTATCCTGCAGCTTATCGGCATGCCTGTCCAGGAAGTCCCAATACATCGCGTTGAACGGACAGGCATCATCTTCTGTTTGATGCTTGACGTTAAACTCGCAATGCTTACAGTAATTACTCATTTTCTTAATGTAAGACCCTGAAGAGACATACGGCTTCGTCGACAGCAATCCTCCATCAGCATAAAGAGCCATGCCGAGCACATTCGGAAGGACAACCCAGTCATAGGCATCGACATACATTTCATTGAACCAATCCGATACCGCCTGCGGAGAGATACCGAACAAATTGGAGAAATTCCCGATGATCATCAACCGTTGGATATGATGGCCGTAACCTACATCGATCACAGGACGGATCGCTTGTTCCATGCATTTCATTTTCGGCTTTCCTGTATAAAAAATGCCGGTAGTTCAGCCTCGTGACCGAGTTCGTTTACAGAAGCGTAGCCGGGCATTTTCTTTACGTACACAGCACGCATATATTCCCGCCATCCTAGTATCTGTCGGATGAAGCCCTCCACGGCGTTCAGCGGTGCTTCCCCTGCAGCATAGGCAGCTTCTGCCTTTTCAATTACTTCCTCAGGATTCAGAAACCCTATATTAATAGAAGAAGAAAGCAGTGAATGGGACATGAACGGATCATCCACCAGCATGGCATCCTGATACGTTCCGAATGTCGGGAGCCGCTCATCGATGAATTGATTCAGCTTCTTCAACGCCTCCTTACGCGTCATCGGCCATGGAAATGCATCGAGATTCCCGGGGTTATCACCAAAATCCCGTTCCACTTCCTTTATCACCTGTTTCGTGATGTCATCCGGACGAAAGGTCCTTGGTTTTACAAAATCCGTATCTTCATCTGCAGGCTTCCGATTATCCTGGTCAAACGACCACCTGCCGCCGACAGGATTCCCATCTTCCATCAATATGTCTCTTTCTTTTCTTAACCTTCTATAGAAAGCGTCCTGCTTCCACGGCCCTTCCCCTTTCAGCCGGTCGACTGCTTCCTCTTCTGAGAGCAGGAACAGCGGCTTCTCGGAATGGTAATGAACCGCTACCTCGCCGTTTAGATTGTTTTCCCATTTCTTCAGCGCCCGCTTCATCCTGTGATCGGTTACGGTTGTTACGTGTACTTCATCCGGGTGGTAGCGCTCCTGGTGGCTTTCCCAAGCTTCCGTAAAAGATTCCGCTTTGCGGTAATCGACGGTGAAGCCTTTTTCCTCCAACTCTTCTGCGAAGTGGCGCATGCCGGAGAAGATCAGGACGAGCTTCTGTTTGTGGTAGGACTGCCAAAGGGAACGCGATTTCGCTTCAACCATCAGAATGACGTCGTTTTGCTTGTCCGCTTCGTTCAATAAAGGCAGCTGATGACACAGCTGATTTCCGAAAATCCACCTCGTCTTCATCTCATCACCTCTGAAAGATAAGTACCACAAAAGGTACGTTGTGAATCCTCCCATAAAAAAACCCCGTCACAACGACAGGGATTTCACTCTTTTTCCGACTGCATCCGCTCTGCAAGCAGCTGTTTCACTTCATTGTAGGACCGCCCGGATTCCGCATTAAGACGTTTGACTTTCTCGATGTCCGTTCCGGAGCTTGTTACAGATTTGTGTTCCTCCGACACCGCTCATCACCTCCTCCTGTTAATCTCCGCTGCTGTTCTCGATATTATACATGCAGAACAAAGACTATATACCTGAATCTAAAGATCCAATGAAACAGATTAAAACCACTCACCCAAACAAAAATATGGTACTATACTCTTAAAAGTCTAATCAAAAAGGAGGCCGGGTAAATGAAGTGGAAAGCACTCCAATCAGAACGTGGTGTCACCCTTCTTGAAATCGTCGTCTCTATGACCATCCTATTCATCGTATTAATTGTTGCTTTCCCTTTGTTCACCCAATCTCAACGGTCCTCTTCCGTATCATCAAACATGCTAGATGCGACTTATATAGCACAGAAGAAGATGGAAGATGTTTATCACTTAAGTACATCTATTCCTTTCCAACAGGTAGAAACGGCGCTCGCCCCCATGAAGCGCATGGCGGAAACAGAAAAGACACTTCAAATGGAAGAAGCCGCTGACGGTTATTACATAGAGCTGACTTTGACGAAACCGGATGGCGGGCTGTCCACCATAATCGTGAAGGTGTTCCAGAATTCCGACAAGCAGGATTTGGAAGCGCAGATGGAGACGATCTACCGATGGGAGACAGAGGCATGAAGTCCTTTTTTCGGAAAGAAGACGGTGTCACGCTTGTAGAACTGCTTGCAGCCTTGAGTCTGGCAGGCATCCTCCTCCTCTTGATCAGTAACATCTTCTTCACAAGCCAACATCAATATGAGGTGCAGACAAAACAGATCGATCATGAAGCAGATGTACGCTATGCGATGAATGCCATTACCAAGGCGGTTCGTAAAACCAACGAGGTAAGCATAACGGACGAGCGCTTGAAGACGGATTCGTCCACTTTTGAACTGAACGGTTCCGAAATGTTACAGGATGATTCCCTCCTGGCACAGAACATCGACTCTTTCAAACTGGAGAAAAACGGAGACCAGATCCGTATCACGATCGAGAGCACATCCAACGGACAAGGGAAAACGACCTCTTTGACAACCGCTCTGTATATAAGGGAGTAACCATTATGAATGGAAAACGATTTACCAATGAACAAGGAATGATCTTCGTGTTTGTCCTGATGGTTCTGATGATCCTTTCGATCCTTGGTTTGAGTCTGCTCGGCCTTGTTGCAGGCAACACCAAGATCAGCTCGACGGAGCGGGACCAGCAGTCTGTTTATTACATCGCGGAAGCAGGAGCGGTCCAGCGGCTGCAAGATATGGAGGAAGCCGTCGATTTATCGTACGCTGACGCTGATGACGAACGTTCTTTCTACGAAGTATTAGAAAAGAAGATGCTGGGGACCGTCGACATTCAATCGTTCACACCTGCTTTTGGGAAACAGCCGGAAGCGGAAGTCACGATAACCAGGGACCAGGAAAATAACCCTGGAAGTTACCAAATCACATCGACAGGGAGGATTGGGGCGCGGACGAGGACAGTCACCCAGTCGGTTCACATCCAATGGCAGGAAAAAGGCGGCATGACCGTACCGAACGCGATGGCCGTCTTCACAGAAGAAACGATTACCTTATCCGGCGGAGCTCTTGTTGAAGGGAATATCGGAACGAATTCAGAAGCGGCAAACACCGTGTCCTTTAATGGTGGAGCGAGCGTAACCGGAGACATTTACGTTCCATCAGGCGCAGAAGATCAAGCAGTCAATGCTCCTGCCTATATGAATATTCCACCACCGATTCCGAATAATACGCACGTTCCGTTCGAGCTGCCCCCCTTCCCGGTCTATCCGGACTATCCGGTTCCTGATGACGAACGTCTTCAAAAGACCGAATGGAACGGCTATGACGTCATCAAGGACGGGAAGCTGAAAATCGACAACTATATTTCTGATGGATACACGCTCCATCTAACAAACGATATCCACTTCAAGGAAATCATCCTTAACAGCAACTACACGTTGACCATCGATGTCGGGGACACGGACAAAGCTATCGTCGTCGACCACCTGAACGTAAAGAACGGACATATAAACATAACCGGCACAGGGAAACTGACTTTATATGTGAAAGATGCGCTTACGATGGGTTCCGGCAGCACCATCAACGAAAATGGTTCCATTGAGCAGCTCGGTGTTTATGTCGCTGATTCCGACGAAGCTCGACGTATTAAACTGGCAGGAAGCCAGAAAATCTTCGGCTCTCTCTATGCGGAAACAGCGGATATAGAGTTGACCGGAGGCGGCGGATTTCAGGGACATATTTTTACCGGAGGCGGAAGCTTCATCATTTCCGGGGGAGCGAGAGCTTACGCGTCCCTCCTCTATGCTCCTCATGCGGACTTCCGGATAACCGGCGGGGGTAAGGTCCTTGGTTCTATCTTATCGAAAACGTACCGTTCAGACGGAGGGGGGACGGTGGAATATCAACCGTTCGACATTCCCTCCATCCCGTTCGTACCGGATGGAGACAGGAAGACACCGGACGATCTCCTCACTGCCGGCCCTGTAAGGGAAGCTTAATAAAAAGGAAAGAAGCAGAGATACTCCTCTCTGCTTCTTTCCTTTGCTGTCGAACGGTTAAGGTGAGTACAAGGAATCCTATTCTTTCTGCAGGAGCCCGTTCTCCAGACAGAAGGCAAGCATCAGCTCTTTATAACCAGCGCCATGAAACTCAATTCCGATCTGATCTCCTCCATAAGCCTTGATGATCCCTGTCCCGAATTTCTTATGAACAATCCGTCTGCCGATCTCGACCTCATCAAGCGTAAGCAGCCGCTCATCGGATAAGTCAACGTCCGCATGCTTCGGTCTCTTTTTAACAGTCGAACCCCCTGGCTGGATGATTCTGCGGACGTTCATGACGAAGAGCGATTCCGTCACGCGCTCGTTTCCTTTGTAGCTGTATGTCAGCAGCTGCAAGTCCTTCCGCGCTCTCGTCATCCCTACATAGAAGAGTCGGACCGCTTCTTCCATCGGCCCCTGATCCTGACTTCGGTACCGCTCCATGTCATCTTTGGAAGGCACGACCCCGTTGATCAAATCAATCATAAACACCTTGTCGAACTCCAGTCCCTTCGCGCTGTGAAAAGTAGTGAGCGTAAGCGGGCTTGTCTCTTTATTGAACTTGGACGTTTGAATCAGATGCTCCAATTCTTTCAAGCGATCTGCGAAGCCCTTTAACGACCCGAGGCCCTGAGCAATTTCCTCCAGCGTATCAAGGATCCCGAACAACTGCTCCGCCTGGAACCCGAACTTCTCGACCATTTTTTGCAGGGCATGATCGTAGCCGAGCTTTTCGCGGATTGTCCGGATTGCTTTGTCCGGTTCCATTTCATTGATGGCATGGAAATGTTTCTTCGCAAGCTTTAAATTCTTCTCCTGATAAGATGGAATATCGGTGTCAAGAAGCGTATCAAAGACAGAACCGCCCCCTGCCCTCTTTAAGAAAGCAACCTGCTTCTTCGATATATATCCGTTAAATTTCGTATGAATCCGATCCAACACATCGACGCGTCCATCGTTGTAAGAAAATCGCAGGAAATTAAGAATATCTTCGACGACCCAGTGTCTGAAGAACTTGGCGTCGATGTCCTTCATATAAAAGGAAACTCCCGCGCGGTCCAGCTTATCCGCCAGTGGGACGGCGGAAGCGTTATTCCGGTACAAGACCGCGACCTCTTCGGCAGAGCCGCTTTTCCTGATTTCTTCCGTCACATAATTCAACTGCTCCTCATAGTTTTTCAACGCTTTAATTTCTACTGGTTTCCCGGAAGGATTCTCTGTGAACATTTCTTTCTGGAAACGGTTCTTGTTGCGCTTGATGAATTGATTGGAAGCTTGGACAATTTCCTTGGAGGAACGATAATTCTGTGCCATCGTCATGACCGTTCCTTCCGGATACGCCTTCTCAAATTGCAGCAGCTTCGTCACGTCAGACCCGCGCCACATGAAGATGGACTGGTCATCATCTGCTACGACACACAGATTGTTCTGCGGTTTTGCCAGGAGTTCGATGATTTCATGCTGCACGACCGAATTGTCCTGACTCTCGTCTGTTAAAAGGTAAGAAAACCTCTGCTGGTATTTCTTCAAGATGTCGTTCTCTTCCAACAGCAGTTGATAGCCGTAAGTCAGCATATCATCAAAGTCGAGCAGCCGTTTCTCTGCACCTGTCTTCTTAAAACGTTCATACGCTAAGTAAATATCGGACGCATGCTTTACGGTACAGTCGACACTTTCCAGTTCCTTCCCTTCCACCATCCGGTTCTTAACGAAGCTGATATACGTCATAAGTTCATCCATTTCCTCCTCTGTAATCGCAGCCCCGTTCCGCTCTTCAAAGAGGCGCTTCAGAATGAATTTCTTATGAAGAGGAACGTCCGGGCCATCGAAGCCCTTCTTCCATTCTTCCTCACTGACGCTCCCTTCGATCAATTGAAAGTCCTCGCCCCGCTTCCTGAGAACTTCCCGAACCACCTGATACGCAAAGCTGTGAATGGTTGAGAAATGGACTTTCTGATCCGTCATCCCGGAAAAGAATCGATCGAAACGCTCCTCCATGTCCCTCGCAGATGCTTTACTGAAGGTGACAGCAAGAATTTGTTCCGGTCTCACCCGCTCCTCCAGTAGTAAATAACCGATTTTCATATTAAGGGTCGTCGTTTTCCCTGCCCCTGGGGACGCAAGCAGAAGAAGCGGTCCGTTTGTGTGGGTCACCGCCTGTTTCTGGACATCATTTAAGCGGACGCCCGTCTGTTCTTCCATTCGTGTAAAGAAGTCCATGATCGTGTTCCTTTCTTCTATATACTCAGCAAGAAAAAATAGATGGAAGAAGGCCGAAGTCCCCTCTTCCATCTATTCCTTTCCTCCGTAACAAAAAAGCCATCCTCCATTATAGCTTCTATACTGCATTCCATCCAGCTCCTTTAGTTAAAGGGACAAAAAATCCTCATCCTCCCTTCCTATTCCAGACTCCCATGATAAAATAAAGAAACGATATATTAGCCTGATTAGGAGTGGACGTAGGATGGATAAAAAAGATATTGCCGGTATTCGCAGGCAGTTGAAAGTAGAAAATGACCTATTGAAAATATCCGATATTTTCAATGTGTATATTATGAAGGAATCGACGGACATTTATCATTATCAAAGTCAGCCCTTTGATCTGCTCGACCAGGATCAGCAGGAGCTGTTCATGAACAATTTCAAGAAACTGCTGACAGGGCAGCTTGATGAGAAGCTGTTCGAATTGAAGTTTCAGCGTGAAGCGGAAGATCACACCCAGCTCCTTCTCCATAAAGGACTGCTGAGTACGGACGTAGAAGATTGGAAAGAACAGATGCTGGCCATGACAGAGAAGATGATTCGCGACCGACCGAATGAAAAAGACACCGTCATCACCTTCATTCGAGCGGAATACCGAAAGCCGATGAAGGCAAGGAATGAAGAGGCGGAGGAAAGCGAACGCGATACCGTATATTCGAATCCCTTCCTCCTCTGCAGCGTCAACCGGACGGAGGAACCGAAGAAAGCGATCCAATTCGACTACATAGAGAAGGAATTTAAATATAAAATCGAAGTGGACCCCGTCATCGATTTGAAGAATCCGATGACCGGCTTCTTGTTCCCATGCATTACAGACGGTGCTGCCGACGTTAATCACATCCTTTACGCAGCCGGTAAAGCAAACGAACCGGACTACACCTTCATCGAGGACGTGTTGAACGGAGAAGAGATTATGACGGCGAAGGAGGATAAAGCCGTATTCGAAGAAGTAATTAAAGATGTTGTCGGAAACCAGCTTAACCCTTCCACTCTTGCAAGCGTCTACGGCGAGATCAACCGCGTCGTCGAAGAGAACGAAGAAGATGAGGCGCCGAAACTGGATTACAGAGACGTTGAGCGTGTCCTATCCCAGAGCGGGGAGCAGGTCGATTCCGAGAAGGTGAAAAGCGCCTTTGAACGAATTACCGACGATGGGGCTTATGAGCTGAAAGCAAGCAGCATCGTGCCACGCTACAAGTCAAAATCGATTAAGATCAACACAAAAGTCGCCAACATATCCATCAGCCCGCAGGACTTGGAATACGTCCGGCAGGTCAACTATAAAGGAAAACGGTGCATCATGATCGAAATTGAAGAAGATGCGGAAATCGAAGGTTTAAAATGCTTCCGGAAGCATTCGGAGACCAATAAAAAAAAGCACGCCTGCCGTTTCTGCGGCAGGCGTGCTTTTTTCAAGAAACATATAGAGGATGGAACAAACCTTTGCAGCATGCGCGAATCCTCGCTTCTTCCTTCTCTTCATATGTAACGACAAAGCACGTAGCAGGACCACCTGACTTCTCGATATCCAAATCACAGTGGAAGGAGACATCCGACAAAAGGTTATTGTCCTCCAACAATCCCCTCGTCTCACCGGCAATTCCCTTGGACCCTACAGGAAGCACTTCATAGACCCCGTCCAACTGAAGCAGTTGATCGAACAAATGAAGCGGAGCAATGGATTCACGCTTCGTCCGTACCTCTTCTCCGACCAATGGCTCACCGATAACGGCAAATTTGGCGGTTTTCGGTGTCTTCCTCACTTTCTTACTTTCGGAATTCACCTGTCCAAGAATGGCAATAGCAAAGGCGGACTGAGGCAATGGAAAGTTCGATTCCGTACTCCCTGTAACCGGAAGATGATACCCCGTTTTCTTCCCCAGCTCTTCAATGGCGCCGGAAATCCTCCGCCACCCTTCTCCACCGGAGAAATCGTACAAAATCACCGATACAGGATCAGCACCGACCGCCCTGTTTTCCATATAAGCGACACGGAACAGCGCCTCGGCCACCACTTCATAAGGAGCATTTACCTCATCCGCTTCCTTCTCACCGATAAACGCTGCATTATCCGAGCTGATCACAAGCTCCCGTCCTTCTCCTAAAGGAACAAAACTTACATCCCTCATGCTGCTTCCCCCTTTTATCCCTATCTTCCTAAGTGTACCTTACCACATCTCTGATTCCATCGTCCCTTGTTAGATAATCTTACAAGATTTATACTGGAATCTTTCCTATAGATTATGTCAACTATACAGGAGGTACAAATAATATGAACCATTTCACCTATCACAATCCTACAAAGCTGATTTTCGGAAAAAATCAGCTCGATGCATTGAAACAGGAAATACCTAAGTACGGCAAGAACATTCTCCTCGTCTATGGTGGCGGTAGTATCAAGCGGAACGGCTTGTACGATCAAGTCGTGAAACAATTGAAGGAACTCGATGTCACCATTTCCGAATTGAGCGGAGTCGAACCAAACCCTCGTCTTTCCACGGTAAGAAAAGGAATCGAAATCTGCCATCAGGAGAACATCGACTTCCTGCTTGCCGTCGGCGGAGGAAGCGTCATCGACTGTACAAAAGCAATCGTTGCCGGCGCAGCGTATGACGGAGATGTTTGGGACATCATCAATAAGAAAGTGACAGCTGAGGAAGCCCTTCCGTTCGGAACGGTGCTTACCTTGGCTGCGACCGGTTCCGAAATGAACCCGGATTCTGTCATTACGAATTGGGAGACAAATGAAAAATACGTATGGGGAAGCCCCGGGGTCACCCACCCTGCCTTCTCTATTCTAGATCCCGTCCACACGATGTCCGTCCCGCGCGACCAAACGATCTACGGAATGGTGGACATGATGAGTCACGTGTTCGAGCAATACTTCCACAACGTCTCCAACACGAAGCTGCAGGACCGTATGTGCTTCTCTGTCCTGCAGACTGTCATCGAGACAGCTCCGAAGCTGTTGGAAGACTTGGAAAGCTATGAGCACCGGGAGACGATTCTTTACTCCGGTACCATCGCTTTGAACGGAACCCTGCAAATGGGCTATTTCGGAGACTGGGCTTCCCACACCATCGAGCATGCGGTATCCGCTGTCTATGACATTCCTCACGCCGGTGGACTCGCCATCCTGTTCCCGAACTGGATGCGCCACGTTGTCGACCATGATGCCGAACGGATGATGCGAGTGATGCTTGCGATGTTCGATATCGATACGACAGGTAAAACCGACAAAGAAATTGCACTGGAAGGTGTCGATAAGCTGAGCGCCTTCTGGTCCAGTCTCGGTGCCCCATCGCGCCTCGCCGACTATGAAATCGGCGAAGACCGTCTGGAAGAAATAGCAGAGATTGCAGCGAAAGAAATGCAGCACGGCGGATTCAGCAACTTCCGCAAACTGAACAAAGAGGACATCCTTTCCATCCTGAAAGCATCGTTATAAAAATGCAGACAAAAGCCATGGCGGATCATTCTACCGCCATGGCTTTTTGTCACGAAAAAAAGGAGGACCAATGAATTGGTCCTCCCGTGCCTTCTTTATTTATTCGAGCGTTTCAACACACTCTTATAATGAGTGAACGTATCAAAGCTCGCTTTTCCGTGGTACGCGCCCATGCCGCTGTCACCGACACCGCCGAACGGAAGGTAGTGAGACGTCATATGGTTGATGGTATCATTGATCGCTCCGCCCCCGAAGGACAGATTGCCGAAGACGTCATCCTGAACCCCTTCATCATCAGAGAACAGGTAGAGAGCGAGCGGTTTGGGACGATCCATAATTTTCTCCACCGCTTCCGGAAGCTCGTCATAGGTCAGCACCGGAAGGATCGGTCCGAAGATTTCATCCTGCATGACCGCATCATCCCAGGAGACATTATCAAGAATCGTCGGCTCAATGAACAGCTGGGAACGGTCAGACCCGCCTCCTGCCGCTAACGTCCCGTTATCCAGGAACCCTTGCAGACGATCGAAGTGTCGTTCACTGACCACGTGAGGGAAAGTGTCCGCAGATACTTCCGTCCCGTAGTTGTTCGTGATCACTTGTTTGATTTTAGCAATGAGTTCATCCTTCACACGGCTGTGTGCAAGCACGTAATCCGGTGCGACACATGTCTGTCCGGCATTAGCATATTTGCCGCGTGCAATCCGTGCGGCCGTTTCATCAAGATCGGCATCCTCGTGCACGATCACAGGGCTCTTGCCGCCGAGCTCCAGTGTCACAGGAGTCAAATGCTTGGCTGCCGCCTCTGCAACGATGCGGCCGACACCGGTACTGCCAGTGAAGAAAATATAATCAAAGTTTTCTTTCAGAAGCGCCGTACTTGTCTCTACTTCCCCTTCCACGACACGAAGATAGTCCTCGTCAAAATGGTCGTTGATCAAGGCTGCAAGCAGATGCGACGTGTTCGGTGTCAGCTCGGATGGCTTCAAGACGGCTGTATTCCCTGCAGCGATCGCTCCCGCCAGTGGGTTCAATGCAAGCTGGAACGGATAATTCCAAGGCGCAATGACAAGGGCCGCTCCATATGGATCAGCCATAATGAAGCTGGACGCTCCCTCATGCGTCGCAGGCGTAGGAACTTCCTCCGGCTTCGTCCAATCCGACAGGTGATCGAGCATGAAGTCGATTTCCGATACAACGAGACCGATTTCCGCCCGTTTCCCCTCTACTTCCGGTTTATTAAGATCCGCTTTCAGCGCATCTAGAATGTTCTGCTCGTTCGCTGTGACGAGGTTCTTCAATTTATTCAACGCCTGTTTACGGAATTCAACGGACTTCGTCTGTCCTGTCCGGAAAAAGGCTTTCTGTTTTTCAAGCAGTGATTGATAGTTTTCCATGATGTATTCTCCTCTCATCATTCTATTCAAGGGCAGCCGGTTCCAGCCGCCTCGTTTTGTGTGAATGACCAACAGAGCCTGGTCTTTGGTGTGCGCCATTAAAGATACGCCTCCTCAGGTAAATGGTCAAACCATTTGTTTCGGAAGTCGAAAGAGTAAATACCGACCATATCTCAGTTGAGAACCATTCCATACCCAACCAATGTAACAAGCAGCCTTATTAAAAAATGTAAAAGATACTTTCTTTTCTGATAGTTTGTTAGAATGATAGTAACAACACACACTGCATTTACTACACAAACCTTTCAACCGCCTTGATAAACCCTTCCCTTGTCTACCAATCCTGTTATACTCTCAATTTTTTTCTGAATGTCAGAGGTTCTTTCTTTTATTTCTATTCTCTTTTTATTATAATTATAATCTGAGATTAGTTTTAATTATGTTTCTATTATATAGAGGAGGAGATTTGAACATGGATAAGAACGAAATGCACGACAGCAAAGCTGGCAAGTGTCCGGTATCTCATGGCAAAACGCAGGAAGAAAACGCCGTTACAACGACGAAAGTCGGTACGACGAATAAAGACTGGTGGCCGAACCAGTTGAACCTGCACATCCTTCGTCAGCACGACACGAAGACGACACCGATGGGAGAAGACTTCGATTATACAGAAGAATTCCAAAAATTGGATTACGATGCACTCAAACAGGACCTTCATAACCTGATGACCGACAGCCAGGATTGGTGGCCGGCCGATTACGGTCACTACGGCCCCCTCTTCATCCGTATGTCCTGGCATGCGGCAGGAACATACCGTACCGGAGACGGCCGTGGTGGTGGAGCAACCGGGAACCAGCGCTTCGCACCGTTGAACAGCTGGCCTGATAACGCCAACCTCGATAAAGCCCGCCGCCTGCTCTGGCCGATCAAACAGAAGTACGGCAACAAAATTTCCTGGGCAGACCTGCTCGTCTTGACCGGTAATGTAGCTCTTGAATCCATGGGATTGAAAACGTTCGGGTTCGGCGGCGGTCGTGAAGACATCTACCATCCGGAAGAAGACATCTACTGGGGTACGGAAACAGAGTGGCTGGGTGACAACCGCTATTCCGGTGATCGTGAACTGGAGAACCCGCTCGCAGCTGTACAAATGGGACTGATCTATGTAAACCCGGAAGGACCGAACGGCAAGCCGGATCCTTTGGCAAGCGCCCGTGACATCCGCGAAACGTTCGCACGAATGGGAATGAATGACGAAGAAACTGTCGCTTTGACAGCAGGCGGACACACCTTCGGTAAAGCCCACGGTGCCGGTGATGCCGAAGCACACGTCGGCGCTTCCCCTGAAGCCGCAGACATCGAAGATCAAGGCTTAGGATGGAAGAGCACTCATGGCAGCGGAAAAGGCCGCGATACAATTACGAGCGGTGTCGATGGTGCCTGGACAGCAAATCCTACGCAGTGGGACAACGGCTATTATGACTTGCTGCTCGGATATGATTGGGAACTGACGAAGAGTGCAGCCGGTGCCTACCAATGGAAGCCGGTCAATCCCAAAGAGGAACACCTCGCCCCGGACGCGGAGGATGCTTCCATTAAGGTGAATACGATGATGACGACGGCTGATATGGCACTCCGGGAAGACCCTGAGTACTTGAAGATTTCCCGCCGATTCCATGAAGATCCGGAATATTTCGCTGACGTCTTTGCACGCGCATGGTTCAAACTTCTCCACCGTGACATGGGACCGAAAGCCAGATACCTCGGCCCAGAGGTACCTGATGAAGACTTGATCTGGCAGGATCCGGTACCGGAAGCCGACTATGAACTATCCAGTGTAGAAACAGCGGAGTTGAAAGAGAAAATTCTTCGATCCGGACTGACGACGAGCGAGCTCATTACGACGGCCTGGGCTTCCGCAAGCACCTTCCGTGGATCGGACAACCGCGGGGGCGCCAACGGAGCACGCATCCGGCTTGAGCCACAGAAGAACTGGGAAGTGAACGAGCCCGAACAGCTGGACCACGTCCTCTCCGTTTACGAAGATATCCAAAAAGACTTGGATAAGAACGTCAGCCTTGCTGATTTAATCGTCCTCGGAGGAAGTGCGGCGGTAGAAAAAGCAGCCAAAGAAGCCGGCTTCGAAATCACCGTTCCGTTCGCCCCGGGGCGCGGCGATGCTTCCCAGGAACAGACAGATGTCGAAAGCTTCGATGTGCTGGAGCCGATGGCAGATGGGTTCCGTAACTATGAGAAGAAGCGCTATACGCTGAGCCCGGAAGAGCTGCTTGTCGACAAAGCCCAGCTCCTCGGACTTTCCGCACCGGAAATGACGGTTCTCGTCGGCGGCATGCGCGTCCTCGGCGCGAACCACGGCGGTACAGAGCACGGCGTATTCACCGACAACGTCGGCACACTGACGAACGACTTCTTCGTCAACCTGCTCGACATGGGCATCGAATGGAAGCCTGCCGGATACAATGAATACGAAGGACGCGACCGCATGACCGGTGAACTCGTTCGGACAGCGACCCGCGTCGATCTCGTCTTCGGATCCAACTCTGTTCTACGCTCTATTGCAGAAGTATATGCGCAGGATGACAGCAAAGAAAAATTTGTCCAGGACTTCGTGAACGCCTGGGTCAAAGTCATGAACGCCGACCGTTTCGATTTGAAGAAGAAGAAAAACCTCGCCTATAACTGATAGAAAAACTGCAATCCCCCGATGCATAAGATGCATCGGGGGATTGCAGTTTTCTTCAGTTTCATATATTTTCAGCTAAATAATTTTAGAAGGCGCAAATACTCCACCTCCTTAGTAAGTATAAATACATTTACCCCTTATCATTACCAGGAAATTGTAATTCGCGGTGTTGAAGAAAGATCAACAACGGATTCCTCAACTACTTCTTCCAATTTTTCTTCTTTATTCATTCGAATCACCTCCTTTCAGTACATTAAGCAATTCACAATATCTAAATTAATTGGAGATTAAAAGCTTACCTTGACTATTTAAAAATGTAATTTTTTTATTCCTCATAGTATCCGTGCCCATCATTAAATCTATTTCTACATTATGTACAAAGTTTGTATTTGAGATTGCTAATTTTTTACTAACAATCTTTAAATTCGATAACGTTATTGTGTGTTCTTTCAAATAACCTTTTTTATCAATATTTATCCCGTTTATCCCCATGGATAGTATTCTTTTTTTTCTAATGAACGGATTGTTCTCAATAATTTCGGAATCCTTTGATACCCATGATTTATTCGCACCTAGGTCAATTCCCACTATATTACCAACCTCAGCTTCAATAATCGGAATTCTAGATACTGTTAATTTGGAGTGTGGTTCTAATTCAAACCTTTCTAAATCACTTTCACTGTATATTGTAAAATTTTTGTTTAAATCATCAATTGAAAAATCCAATCTACTTAGAAAATCCCATCCTAGGATTCCATCTATACGAAGGAACTTAAATAGCTTACTGTCCTCTTTCATGAAAAAAAGTACATGATTAAAAAGATTGGCACCAAGTTTCACCTTATCTATAACTACAGCCTTGGTAATGAGGTTTTCTCCTCCGAATCCTTTTAATTTAACATTTCTTTTTAGGCTCTCAATTTCAAGATTCGCTTTTACCTTGTGACGGATAATTGAAATTTGTGATGCTGTATCTATGAGAAATTTGAAGTTCGTATCATTAATCACAATATTTAAGGTATAAAGGTTCCATAAATTTTTTTTTAACCTTATCTTAGTAAATTTGACCTCTTTAAAGTCAACCTCTTTATAGCCCATCGTATTGTACAATTCACTATGTAAATTTTGCGCTTGTAAATTCATTTAATTCCCCTTGTCTGGCCACATAATAACTAGGACTAATTCCCAAAGTCTTTTTGCCCCCTCACTTGTATATTATTAGCTAATTTTTACATAAATCAAGTAATTTGACACAATTATTTGAAAATTATACAATTTTATCAAATAGAAAATATTAGACAGGATGTGCTATGGTTTGGACGAAAGTAAAATTCAAGAGTATTTAGGATTAACTAACGAAAAATTTATTGAATATACGAATTTATTACTAGAGGAAAATGAGAACTTTGCAAACAACCGTTTTGATTTGTTTCATAGTAAAGATGAACCCTTATTGGGTTTAAGTATGTACTCTTATTATCCATTATTTTTAAGGAACTCTTCAATACGGAAGAATTCCTTATGAGAAAACTTATAATATTTTCCCATTACCACTTTCTAAGTCTTTTCCTATTGGATCAAATATATGATTCAAACAAAATAAGAGACTCATTCGAAATAATAGTCTTAGTACGTTTATATCAAAAAGCTGCTTATTATATGAAAGATTTAGTAAAAGATCATGAAGACCTTATGGCAATTATAGAAGAAAACCAAATATATAACGATACCAGTATGATAAATGAGAAATATTCATTTAATTATAAG
>NZ_ANPF01000014.1:0-51005 GCF_000328325.1 Halobacillus sp. BAB-2008
AAAGCGGCGTCGGTAAAAGTGAAACAGCGCTCGAACTTGTCAAGAGAGGGCACAGGCTCGTTGCGGACGATAGTGTAGAGATTCGTCAAGAAGACTACGATACATTGATCGGGAACAGTCCCCCTTTGATTGAACATCTATTGGAAATCCGTGGTCTCGGCATTATCAATGTGATGACATTGTTCGGTGCCGGTGCTGTCCGCAGTTTCAAGCGAATCACTCTTGTCATTGATCTGGAGCTTTGGGATAAGAATAAACAATACGACCGTCTCGGTCTCGAAGAAGAAACGATGAAGATCATGGATGTCGAAGTTCCGAAGGCGACCATTCCTGTACGACCGGGAAGAAACCTGGCTGTTATCATCGAAGTGGCAGCAATGAATTTCCGTTTGAAACGGATGGGCGTCAATGCAGCAGAAGAGTTCTCAGAACGTTTGACTAAAGTGATTGACCAAGATAAAGAGACGGAGTAAAGGAGGAAATACATCATGCAAGTTTGTACACCAGAACCGTTGAATCCGGTGTTCCTCCAGCTCGGTCCTCTCACCATCTACTGGTATGGGTTGATTATCGCCACCGGAGCCTTTCTTGGGCTGCTCATAGCAACAAGGGAGACGGAACGACTTGGTTTAAAGAAAGATTACATGGTGGATATCGTGGTTTATGCGATTCCGGCAGCTATTATCTGTGCCCGTGCCTACTACGTTCTGTTTGAATGGGATCGGTATGCGGGAGGGCCGTGGTGGAAAGTTTTCGCCGTATGGGAAGGCGGAATTGCTATACACGGCGGTTTGATCGGAGCTGTATTAACCGCCTATCTTTATACCCGTGCGAAGAAGCTGTCCTTTTGGCAGATGGCCGACATTGCCGCACCGAGCATCATTCTCGGACAGGCAATCGGACGCTGGGGTAATTTCATGAATCAGGAAGCGCACGGAGGCCCGGTCTCTGAATCGTTCTATAATAATTACATGCAGTATCTGCCCGACTTTATTAATCAACAGATGTGTATAGAAGGGACCGTCTATCATCCTACGTTCCTCTATGAATCGCTTTGGAGCATCATCGGATTCATCTTATTGCTGATTCTTCGTCACAAATTCGATCCTCGTCGAGGAGAAGTTTTCCTGAGCTATGTCATCTGGTATTCCGTCGGACGCTATTTTATCGAAGGAATGCGGACGGACAGCCTGTATCTATTTGCTGAAATCCGCACAGCTCAGTTCATTTCGATCGTGCTGATTGTCTTATCTGTCATTCTGATCATTTATCGCAGGAAGTCAGGAATGGCGGATAAATATTATAGTGGAAAAAAAGTAAAATAAAGGAGCATGTGCCATGATGGGTGTTGCGAAAAGAGGGGCTCGAAAAGGGATTGATTTGACATGGACGTTGGGGAAGGTCATCTTTCCTGTAACGTTGATTGTAACGATTCTTCAATACACCCCTGTTTTACCTTGGGTCATTGATCGGTTGGAACCGATGATGCGGTGGATTGGTCTATCTGGAGAAGCGGCGGTTCCACTTGTTTTAGGTAATGCATTGAACTTGTATGCGGGAATAGCCGCAATCTTGTCATTTGAATTCACGGTCAAAGAAGTATTCATCATGGCAATCATGCTGTCCTTCTCGCACAACCTATTAATTGAATCGACGGTTGCCAAGAAAGTTGGAGTCAGCTGGTGGATCGTTATCTGCGTCCGCGTGGGTTTGGCACTTCTTGCTGCGGTGACGGTCAACCTCGTCTGGAACGGCGGCAGTGAAATCGCCCAATACGGCCTCGCTCCTGAGCAGGCAGCTGATCCGGAAGGCTGGTCAGCAATTATCTTTCACGGAGTTCAGACGGCCTTCATGGGGATCGTCCAACTGGCATTGATTGTTATTCCGCTCATGATTGTCATGCAGTACTTAAGGGAACGAGGGTGGCTCGATCGCTTCTCGGGCTGGATTGCGCCTGCGACCCGCTTCCTCGGTATGGAGAGAAACACGTCTATGACGCTTGTTGCCGGGTTAACGATCGGTCTCGCGTATGGGGCCGGGTTGATGATTCAGGCGGTCAAAGAAGACGGCGTTTCAAAGAAAGATATGACACTCGCAGTGATCTTTCTTGTCTCCTGTCACGCAGTGGTCGAAGATACGCTTGTCTTTATCCCGCTCGGAATACCGGTATGGCCTCTGCTTGTTATCCGGTTGCTCACGGCTGTTATTTTGACTGCGGTCATCGGTTTTGTTTGGAACAGACTACACCAAGATAGGAAGGATTCTACTAATGAGCATACGTACCATTCTCTTTGACTTGGACGGAACGCTGATCGACACGAACGAACTGATCATCGCTTCCTTTACACACACCATTGAGCAATTTGCAGATCGTCCTTACAGCAGGGAGGAAATCCTTGATTTTATCGGTCCGCCTCTTATAGAAAGTCTGAGGAAAGTTAACCCTGATAAAGTACAGGAAATGATTGAAGTTTATCGGGAACACAATGTGGAAAATCATGACAAGTATGTGAAAGCATATGAAGGAGTGGTGGAGACGATTCAGACATTGAAGGAAGAGGGATACCACCTCGGAATCGTCACTACGAAAATGCGTCACACCGTCCAGATGGGGCTGGAAATGACCGGTCTTGCCGGTATGTTCGAAACGATCATCACCCTGGATGATGTCACGAATGCGAAGCCGCATCCGGAACCAATTGTCAAAGCACTCGATCATTTAGGTTCCAAAGCATCGGAAGCATTGATGGTCGGAGACAACACGCATGATATTGAAGCAGGACAGAACGCCGGCACAAAGACCGCAGGCGTGGCGTGGACAATAAAGGGAAGACGCGTTTTGGATGAGTTAAATCCGGATTACATGCTGTCCAACATGCGCGACCTGCTTTCCATTACAAGGGGTTGAAGGAATGAGGAAGACGGATCGTTATCCGGTGGAAGGCGGCAACTCACTTTGGCACATCTACAAGACCGTTCCGTTCACTAAAGTGGTAAAAAATTTTGTCATTATTCAGGTGGCAAGATACACGCCGTTTCTCGGGTTGAAAAATTGGCTTTATCGAACCTTTTTAAGGATGGAAGTCGGAGGGCAGACGGCATTTGCGCTCATGGTCATGGTGGATATTATGTTTCCGGAGAAGATCCGTGTCGGACGGAATTCGGTTATCGGCTACAATACGACGATTCTTGCTCATGAATATTTAATCGATGAATATCGTTTGGGGATAATTGACATTGGAGATGAAGTCTTGATCGGTGCAAACACGACGATTCTTCCTGGTGTCACAATTGGAGACAGAGCTGTTGTATCGGCAGGGACGCTTGTGCATAAAGACGTTCCTGCCGGAGCCTTTGTCGGTGGTAACCCGATGCAGATCATCTATACGAAAGACCAAATGGAAGAGAGGAACAACATGCAGGGAAAAGAGGAGACGTTATGAGCTTCAGCCAGCCGGTACTGCCCGCTGTTAAGAAAATAAAGGAATTTGAAACGCTTTTGGAAAGTAACACGGATTACATTATTCTTCTGGAGAGCCGGCTCGGACTATTGCGGAAGCTCGTGAAGGTGGGGCAGAAAGCAGGTAAGAAAGTATTGGTCCATGTCGATTTGATTCAAGGTTTGAAGGCCGATGATTACGGCATGGAATACATTGGTCAGGAAGTAAAACCGGATGGTGTGATCAGTACAAGAGCCCATGTCATCCATCAGGCTAAGAAGTATGGCATTCTCTCCGTCCAACGTTTATTTCTGATAGACAGTCAGGCGATAGAACACAACGTGAAGATCATCCAGAAGACATCCCCGGACTATGTGGAAGTTTTACCGGGTATTTTGCCGGGTATGATAAAAGAGATTAAGGATCGTATAGGAGTTCCGGTGATTGCGGGTGGTTTGATACGCACAGATGAAGAGGTTGAGAAAGCGCTTGCGTCCGGAGCTTCAGCTGTTTCCACCTCACGTTCAGAATTATGGAAGTTTTAGCATCACGAATACATACCACCTTTCGTGAGGGGACAGACGGATCCACACAATCATTAGCGTGACTAATATTGTGTGGTTTTTTTGTTCGATCTGTTCAATAGGAGAAAGGGGATGTCGTTGCATATGACGGAATTCGTCGGGGAACTGATCGGGACGATGATCTTGATTATTTTTGGTGCCGGTGTCATCGCAGGTGCTAACTTAAAAGCAACAAAGGCCGATGGGAATTGGGTGTTGATCACCATCGCGTGGGGGCTTGCGGTAGCTTTAGGTGTCTATGCTGTAGGAAGGATCACCGATGCTCATATTAATCCAGCGGTGACGCTCGGATTCGCTATTGTCGGAGATTTCCCATGGTCAAAGGTGCCACAGTATATCACCGCTCAAATGATTGGTGCCTTCATTGGTGCTGCAATTGTATATTTTCATTACCTGCCCCATTTCAAAGATACAGAGGACCAGCTTGCTATAAAGTCTATTTTCTGTACGGATCCCGCGATTCGGAGCCCAATCTCCAACCTTGTCAGTGAAATGATTGGAACATTCGTATTGGTGATGGGATTGTTATTCATAGGTGCCAATGATTTCACGGATGGTCTGAATCCGCTTATTGTCGGATTATTGATTGTAGCGATCGGGATGTCGCTCGGTTCTACAACGGGATATGCCATTAACCCCGCCCGTGATCTTGGACCGCGGATCGCTCATGCGGTTCTTCCAATTCCGGGTAAAGGCGGGTCGGACTGGGGGTATGCCTGGATACCAGTGCTTGGTCCTGCCATCGGCGGTATGTATGGAGGATTGTTTTATAAAGCCATTTTTGAGGGCGAACCAACGATCGTTTTCTGGGTCGGGACAATCCTTGTCGGTGCCATCCTGCTCTCATCCATGAGGGTGGAATTAAGAAAAGCGGCTCAAGTCAATTAAAGGAGTGATGAAGATGGAAAAATATATTTTATCGATCGATCAGGGGACGACCAGTTCACGAGCAATTTTATTCAATAAAGAAGGCGAAATCGTGGAGACCGGTCAAAAGGAGTTTGAACAATATTTTCCTAAGCCGGGCTGGGTGGAGCATGATGCCAATGAAATCTGGACATCTGTGCTTGCGTGTATTGCAGATGTACTTAGAAAATCGGATGTCGAAGCGGATCAAGTAGCCGGCATCGGTATAACAAATCAGAGGGAAACAACCGTTGTGTGGGACAAGAATACAGGGAAGCCGGTCCATAAGGCAATTGTATGGCAGAGCAGACAAACGCAGCCGATCTGCAATGAGTTAAAAGAGCAGGGACATGAACCGACGTTCCGTGAAAAGACGGGGCTGCTGCTCGATCCCTATTTTGCCGGTACGAAGGTCAAATGGATTCTCGACAATGTAGAAGGAGCACGTGAAAAAGCGGATCAAGGAGAGTTGATGTTTGGAACGATTGACACGTGGCTTATCTATAAGTTGTCCGGGAAGGCGGCTCATGTAACGGATTATTCCAATGCTTCCCGGACATTGATGTACAATATTTTCGATTTGAAGTGGGATGATGAACTCCTTGAAATTCTTGGTGTTCCGTCCAGTATGCTTCCGGAAGTAAAAGAATCATCAGAAGTCTATGCAGAAACGGTGGATTATCACTTCTTCGGAAAAAATATTCCCATTGCCGGCATAGCAGGCGATCAGCAGGCAGCTTTGTTCGGGCAGGCTTGTTTTGAGAAAGGCATGGCTAAGAATACCTATGGTACTGGTGGATTCATGTTGATGAATACCGGAGAAGAGGCGGTTAAGTCCAATAACGGCCTGCTGACCACAATTGCCTGGGGGTTGGATGGAAAAGTGGAATATGCACTGGAAGGGAGCATTTTCGTCTCCGGTTCTGCTATTCAGTGGCTCAGGGACGGACTGGAGATGATCGAATCATCTCCTGCCAGTGAAGAAATTGCCGGCAGTGTCAACTCAACGGAAGGTGTGTATGTCGTACCTGCCTTTGTAGGATTGGGAACGCCGTATTGGGATAGTGAAGCACGAGGAGCTGTGTTCGGACTGACGCGCGGAACAACGAAAGCCCATTTTGTACGTGCAACTCTCGATTCTCTTGCGTATCAGACGAAAGACGTCGTTGATGCAATGGTGGAGGATTCCGGAATTGAGTTGAAAAAGCTGCGTGTTGATGGAGGAGCGGTCAAAAACAACTTATTGATGCAGTTCCAAAGTGATCTTCTGAATGTTACGGTGGAGCGTCCGAGAATTAATGAAACGACGGCTCTTGGTGCTGCCTATTTGGCGGGACTTGCGGTAGGATTCTGGGAAGACCGTAAAGATATAGATTCCCAATGGGAAATGGAGCGGGAGTTCGACCCTGCCATGAAGGAAGAGAAGAGGAAAAAACTTTATCAAGGCTGGCAGAAGGCTGTGGAGGCGACAAGGGTGTTTAAACAGGAAGAGTAAAGCCTTTGACACACGTATGAGCGTAGGATATAATATACCCATAAGTTAATCAAATTGGTCGGAGATACGGAGAGACCACGAAACTTTATGTTTATACATAAAGGTGTTCGTGGTCTCTTTTTTTGTATTCTCCTACGGAAGAGACGGCCGCTCGATGAGCAATCGGACACATATTTGGGCCCGTTTTAGGGAATACCCCTATCAGACCGATTAAATTGAACATCAATGGAAGAAGGAGAGATCGTATGCAATCACTTTCTAGTTATGAAAGACAGGATCAATTAAATCGTTTGGCACAGGAAGAGTGGGATGTTCTAGTAATTGGTGGAGGTATCACCGGTTCCGGAATCGCTTTAGATGCGGCAAGCCGGGGAATGAAAACAGCTGTCGTAGAAATGCAGGACTATGCAGCAGGTACATCCAGCCGTTCGACAAAGCTCGTTCACGGAGGGTTGCGTTATTTGAAGCAATTTGAAGTGAAGATGGTCGCTGAAGTAGGGAAAGAAAGGGAGATCGTCTATGAGAACGGTCCACATGTAACGACTCCTGAATGGATGCTGCTGCCGTTCCATGAAGGCGGTAACTTCGGTCCGTTCTCCACGAACATCGGTCTGCGGGTATATGACTACCTGGCAGGTGTTAAAAAATCAGAACGCCGTACCATGATGAGTGCGGAAGAAGCGCTTAAACGTGAGCCTTTGATTAAGAGTGAGGGGCTGAAAGGTGCCGGCTATTATGTAGAATATAAAACAGACGATGCCCGTTTGACTCTGGAAGTCATGAAGAAAGCAGTTGAACACGGCGCCTTGTCTTCGAACTATACGAAAGTTGTTGATTTCATTTATGATGACGGCGGCAAGCTTGCCGGTGCTAAAGTCGAAGATACAGTAACGAATGAACAGTACCACGTGAAAGCGAAGAAAATTATTAATGCAGGTGGTCCGTGGGTAGACGAATTACGTGAAATTGATGGTTCCAAAAAAGGGAAGACCCTTCATTTGACGAAAGGTGTCCACCTTGTGTTTGACCAAGCCAAGTTCCCATTGAAACAAGCGATTTATTTTGATACTCCGGACGGCCGCATGGTCTTTGCCATTCCTCGTGATGGAAAGACCTATGTGGGTACAACAGATACGACGTATGACGAAGATATTGCGCATCCGACTATGACTGAAGATGACCGCGACTATATCTTGAATTCTATTCATATGATGTTCCCGTCTGTAGAAATTAACGCCAATGACGTGGAATCCAGCTGGGCCGGTCTTCGTCCACTTATTCATGAAGAAGGAAAAGATCCGTCTGAAATCTCCCGTAAGGATGAAATTTTCGTTTCGGATTCCGGGCTTATTTCCATGGCCGGAGGTAAACTTACCGGTTATCGTAAAATGGCACAGACAGCCGTTGATCTTGTTCGTGATCAATTGACGGAAGAGTACGGCATTCGTTACTCTGATTCAGAAACGAAACATATGCCTATTTCCGGTGGGGAAGTCGGCGGATCCAAAGGCTTTAAGAAATTCAAAGAAGAACGGATGAAAATTGGAGATTCCATCGGCCTGGACGCTAAAGTAGCGGATAAATTGATCCGCCTGTATGGTGCTAATGTCGATAAGGTTTTCCAAAACCTTAAGAATCGCAGGCAGGAAGCGGAACAAGCCGGCGTGGATCCTGTTGTATTCGCTCAGCTTACGTACGGATTGGAGAATGAACTGGTTATGAAGCCGGTCGATTTCTTTGTCCGCCGTACAGGTGCCCTGTTCTTTGATATCAACTGGGTACATGAGCACAAGGATTCCGTTATTGAATACTTGACGACTGCACTTGGGTATTCCGAACAGCAGAAACAAGAGTACACGAAAGAACTGAACCTTCTGCTTGAAGAAGCAGTTAAACCGGTGGAGTTTGTATAAAGACGTTCTAAAGAAGCCTCTCCAAATTAGGAGAGGCTTTTTTGTTAACAACAGTCAGTTTTCAGCGAAGTGGAACCTTTCTCTAAGTCAAACCGTAGAAACAGTTAGAGGAGGGATACATATGACGAGTGTAGAGGAACTTATTAAAAAGGATGCGAAACGCCAACTGCTGGCAGGGACGGTGCTGTCCATATTAGCGGTTCTTTTCCTTGTTGAACTATTTTGGTACCGGTCTGTCTCTATTGCATTCATGGGTTTATACTCATTCGCTTTCACGCTGGGCGGAATCGGCCTTTTGCGAACTGGTTTTGTTGATTGGAAGAAAGCAAAGAAAACGGATATGCATGTCAAGGCTGACGAAACGTCCTTGACCATTGAGAGGGTCCCAGGCAGGATGTATGTCGGTCAGAAAACATTAGATTCCGCCCATGCGGTGCTGGTGGATATGGATGGAGCCGTATATGCAGAAGCAGAGGAAAGGAAACTGGGGAAGTATCCGCTTTGGAGAAAGCTTTCTGTATTGCTTTCTGTGTCTGACATTCGTTCCTTTGAATGTGAAGTGACGGACAGAGAAGGAAACCTCTTGTACACGATGGAGAAAAAAGGAGGATTTGCTTGGCGAGGGTACGTTCAGAACCATGCGGGTGAGTACGTCGCTTATACCAAAGAAACAAAAGACCGGGAATCCGGGAAACGTACGATTGTCTATGTCGGGACGGATAATAAGCGCTGGACTGCAGAAGGGGATGCCTTTATCGGTCATTTTCTTGTTAAAGATCAAGCTGGTAAGGAATGGGCAATGATCAAGCGTGGTGCGATCCCTTCGGAAGCGGCGGACCGGTTTGAGAAGATGCCCGGCTGTTTGATTGAGTGGAAAGAGAGGGGGAAGATTCCAGCCTCTTTAATTGCTTTCTTATTTTTAATGAATACAAGGGAAAGATAAAAGAGCCTTTCTTAATGGAGGGGCTCTTTTTCTGTGCTTCGAGAAAAGGTTAACAGAAGGCAATAAATATAATCCATTTTTAGCAATAAACGAGAAAAGCGTCTATTTCAAGCATATTTTTATGATAAGATGTCGTATTTACAGAAATATTTCGACATTTTCTGCTATCATTGATGAATAAAAGCAAAAAAAGGAAAAGATGTTTGACGCACTATCTTTATTTTGTTAGCATGTTAGCAGACTAAAGGATTTGGGGAAAGGATGAGTTCCGTTGGTTAAACGTCTAATGTTTGAAAAACCTTTAGGGATGCGAGACACGCTGCCCTTCTTTCATAATCAAAAAACGAATGCACGTAAAAAATTAGCCGATACAATCTTATCTTATGGCTATTCTTTTATGGATACGCCGATCATGGAATATCACGAAACAGTTGGAAAAGTGAGTGCTACGCTTGATACACAATTGTTCAAGCTTCTCGATCAGCAGGGACACACGTTGGTGCTGCGCCCGGATATGACCGCACCAATTGCAAGAGTGGCTGCATCCCAGCTTAAAAACTCAGAGTTCCCTCTCAGGCTTGCTTATGATGGACCGGTGTTCCGTGCGCAACAGACGGAAGGCGGGAAGCCTGCCCAGTTCGAGCAGGTAGGCACGGAGCTGATTGGTGATCATTCGTCATATGCCGATGCGGAAGTAATCGCACTACTCGTCGAATCTTTGAAACGGACGGGGCTGCAGGACTTTGTCGTTACAGTCGGGCATATCGGCTATGTGAAGGCATTTTTCCAGGACCTCCTCGGAGAAGAGCAGGAAACAATGGAAAAGCTCTTGAATTACTTATACCGTAAGAATTATGTGGGATATAGAGAAGCGGTCAAGGAACTTACGATCAGCGGGGATAAGCAGGATGCTTTGCTCCAGCTTTTAAACTTGAAGGGCGGAGAAGAAATATTCGATGCAAGCCGGTCCCTTGCCCGTAATCAATCATGTATGCAGGCGGTAAATGAATTGAAGCAGTTATTCCGACTGCTCAAACAATATGGCGTCGAACGCTACATTCATTTCGACCTGAATTTGATCAGCCATATGGACTACTACACAGGAATTCTATTCGAAGGGTATGCACCACACATAGGTGCGCTGCTCTGCAACGGCGGCCGATACGATACACTGCTTCCTTCTTTCCAGCTGAATGCATCAGCTACAGGCTTTGCCATTCACCTGGAACGTCTAGTGGAAGCATTGGACGAGAGGGAAGGAAGCGACGAACGGGTAGGAATCATTGTCGATGATGACAGCTTTCAGAAGGGTCTTTCTCTAGCTTCTGACTATCGGGAGACGGGGAGAAAAGTATTGCTTCAGCATATGGATCAAATCCCGGATATTCAAGCATTTCGTAAGGAGTTAGCAGAAACGGTGGATGTAACGAAAGGTGGTAGCGGGAATGAGTAAACCATTGACGATTGCCATGCCGAAAGGACGTATTTATGAAGAAGCAGCGGAACTAATGAAGCGGGCAGGTTATGAACTGGGCGCCGATCTTGATGAATCAAGAAAATTGATTTTGGAGTTTCCTGATGAGAATATCCGAGTGATGATGGCAAAACCGATGGATGTCGTGACTTATGTCGAGTACGGGGCAGCAGATATCGGCATCGCCGGCAAGGACGTCCTACTTGAACAGGACCGGGATGTATATGAAGTTCTCGATTTGAAAATCAGCCCTTGTTACCTTGCTGTTGCTGGTCTTCCTGATCAGCCGCTCAGCAGAATTGCTCCAAAGATTGCGACTAAGTATCCCAAAGTCGCTTCCGACTATTTCCGTGAACAGGGAGAACAGATAGAAATCATTCCGCTTAATGGTTCCATCGAACTGGCACCGCTGATCGGTCTCGCTGATCGAATTGTCGATATTGTATCGACAGGTCGTACGCTTAAGGAGAACGGTCTGATCGAATATGAAAAAATCACAGAAATTACGTCCCGTTTAATTGTGAACCCGGTCAGCTACCGACTGAAAAGTGAGGAAATCGAACAGATGGTTACCAATTTGAGTCTGGTCATGGAAGGAGAAAAGGCATGAAGATAGTAAAGAAGAGTGACCGGATCTCCTTGAAGCGAAGTGTTGATCAAGGAACAGAAGAGCAGCGGAAGACGGTGCAGTCTATCATCCAGGATGTTAAAGTCATGGGGGACCAGGCACTTATAGACTACACACAAAAGTTTGACGGTATTATGCTGAATTCCATCCAAGTGTCGGAAGCAGAATTCGAGGAGGCTTACGAATCGCTAGAGGGCGGGTATGTAGAAATCTTGGAAGAGGCAGCGGCAAATATTCGCCGATTCCATGAAAAGCAGCTCCCGAATTCATGGTTTGACACCACGCAGGACGGTTCGATTCTCGGCCAGAAGATTACAGCAATCGCAGCAGCAGGTGTGTATGTGCCGGGAGGGACAGCTGCCTATCCATCTTCTGTTTTTATGAATGTCATTCCCGCGCAGGTAGCCGGAGTGGAACGTATTGTCATGGTCACTCCTCCTGGAAGTGATGGCAAAGTGCCGGCGGGTGTCCTGGTCGCGGCGCGTATTCTGGGCGTGGATAATGTGTTCAAAGTGGGCGGTGCCCAGGCGATTGCGGCATTGGCATATGGAACAGAAAGTTTAGCTCCTGTTGATAAAATAACCGGTCCCGGCAATATATACGTGGCTCTTGCGAAACGGGAAGTTTTCGGGGATGTGGATATCGATATGATAGCTGGTCCCAGTGAGATCGCCATCCTCGCTGACGACACAGCGTTTCCGGGTGAAGTGGCGGCCGACCTCCTTTCCCAGGCGGAACATGATGCGCGATCTTCAAGCGTGCTTGTAACAACAAGTGCAGCGCTCGCAGAAGCTGTAAAGGAAGAAGTGCGGACGCAGGTTAAAGTGCTGCCAAGGTCAGATATTGCCAGAAAGAGTGTAGAAGACTACGGAATGATCATCATTTGTGATACATGGCAGGAGGCCGTGGATACGGTGAATGAAATAGCACCGGAACACCTGGAAGTTCTAACAGAGGATCCGTTCCGCGACCTTGCTCTGATCAAAAACGCCGGAGCCGTCTTTTTAGGTCCTTACAGCTCGGAACCTGTCGGGGATTATTTTGCTGGACCCAACCACGTGCTTCCGACGAACGGTACAGCCCGGTTCTCCAGCCCTTTGACGGTCGACGATTTTCTAAAGAAATCCAGTGTTATATCCTACAGCGAGGCAGCCTTGAAAAGAAATGCAGATAAAATTGCCCGCTTTGCGCGTCTTGAAGGTCTCGAAGGTCACGCCAGAGCAGTAGAAATCAGGAAGGAGCGATGGAATTGACGAGAAGTGCAGCAATTGAACGTACGACAAGAGAAACAGATATCCGACTGGAATTCAATGTAGACGGGCAGGGGAAAGCGGATTTGGATGTGCAGGTGCCCTTTCTGTCACACATGCTGGAGCTGTTTACGAAGCATGGACTGTTCGATTTAAAGGTGGATGGTAAAGGGGACATCGAAGTGGATGATCACCACTTGACCGAAGACATAGGCATCTGCCTTGGACAGGCACTGAGGAAGGCTGTCGGGGATAAGTACGGGATGAAGCGCTACGGGTCTATGACGCTCCCTATGGATGAAACGCTTGTAACGGTGGCTGTTGATTTGAGTGATCGACCGCACTTGGAATGGAGAGCAGAACTTCCCAAAGATAAGGTAGGTACATTTGATACGGAGAACGTCCATGAGTTCTTCTGGAAGCTTGCAGTCGAAGCGCGGATGAACCTACATATTGTTCTACACCACGGCATAAACACCCATCACATTATCGAAGCTATGTTCAAAGCGCTTGGGCGAGCCTTAGATGAAGCAACGACCATTGATCCGCGTGTGAAGGGTGTGCCGAGTACGAAAGGAAGTTTGTGAAATGATCGGAATAATTGATTATGGAATGGGCAATTTATTCAGTGTTTCCAAGGCGCTGGAGCGAATCGGTGTCGACTATTGTATCGGAGACCGTCCCGAACTGCTGGAAGGTTGCGACGGCTACATACTGCCGGGTGTGGGAGCCTTCCCAGATGCGATGAAAGCTCTCGATCTTCATGGGTTCATCCCATTCATCAAAGCGGAGGTATCGAGAGGTGTTCCGTTGTACGGGATCTGTCTTGGTATGCAGCTGCTATTCGAATCCAGTGAAGAGGGCGGATGGACGGAGGGTTTAGGCCTCTTTCCAGGAACCATCACCCGTTTTCCAGGTGTAGATGAAGAAGGTAAGTCTTATAAGGTTCCTCATATGGGATGGAACGAGCTTGATATTCACAAGCCGGGCGAGCCTCTCCTTGCCAATGTGAAAGCGGAACATGTCTACTTTGTCCATTCTTATGTGGCCAGGACTGAAGCCAGGGAAATTCTTTATGCGACTTCCGACTATCATGTCGAAGTTCCTGCGATCATCGGTAAAGAAAATCTCGTTGCAAGTCAATTCCATCCGGAAAAGAGTGGGCGGGCAGGGATGCAGCTGCTCGAGAATTTTTGCAAAGTAATGTGTAAACAGGGAGTGGTATAATCATGACTTTCACTATATACCCGGCCATCGATATGCGTGGCGGCAAGTGTGTTCGTTTAGAACAGGGGGACTTCGCAAAAGAGACGATTTATGGCGAGAACCCTTTTGAAGTAGCAAAAGAGTTCGCGGAAGCCGGTGCATCATGGATCCATATGGTGGACCTTGACGGTGCCAAAGCGGGTTCAAGAAAGAACGCGGAATATGTTATTCGTACAGCTGAAGAGCTCGATTGTCGTGTCCAGATCGGCGGGGGCATCCGTACGGAAGATGATGTACGCTACTACTTGGATAAAGGAGTTGACCGTGTCATTATCGGTTCACTTGCCGTCAGCGACACAGAAGCCACGAAGCAACTGTTGAAGAAATACGGCGGAAGGATTGCCATCGGTCTTGATGCAAGGAATGGCTTCGTTTCTACAGCCGGATGGCTGGAGCAATCCAAGGTTCGTGCGGTGGATTTAGGTAAAGAGCTGGCCGAAGCAGGAGCGGAAACGTTTATTTATACGGACATTGCTAAAGATGGAATGCTTTCCGGACCAAATACGGAAGAAATAGCCCGGCTTGCCGTAGAGACCGGTGTTAATGTCATTGCTTCCGGTGGAATTAAAGGACTGGATGATTTAACAGAACTGAAAGAATACAGCGATAAGCACGTAGTCGGTTCTATAATCGGTAAAGCGCTATACACGAATCAATTCACTTTGCGTGAAGCATTAGAAGTGGAGGAGGACTGATGTTATCGAAACGGATCATTCCATGTTTGGATGTAAAAGAGGGACGGGTTGTCAAAGGTATCCAATTTGTCGACATCCGTGATGCCGGTGATCCTGTGGAACTGGCGAAGGTGTATGATGAACAAGGAGCGGACGAACTGGTCTTCCTTGACATTTCCGCAACCCATGAAGGGAAGAAAACGATGATTGACGTCGTAAGGGCTGTCGCTTCCGAGCTTGCGATACCGTTCACTGTAGGTGGCGGCATTCGCACCCTTGAAGATATGAAGGAGACGCTTCGGAACGGCGCAGACAAGGTGTCCCTTAATTCCGCAGCAGTATTACGGCCGGATTTAATACGAGAAGGTTCAGATTTTTTCGGCAGTCAATGCATCGTGCTTGCCATTGATGCAAGGTATGACGAAGAAGCGGGAGACTGGAGGGTTTACACGCACGGCGGGAGGACACCGACAGACTGGCTTGTGACCGAATGGGCGGAAGAAGGAGTTCGACTGGGTGCCGGTGAAATCCTCCTTACTTCCATGAATAAAGATGGCGAAAAAACCGGATTTGACCTTCCGCTATTGAAAGCTGTTCAGCAAGTCGTCTCCGTTCCTGTTATTGCTTCCGGAGGAGCGGGGCACGCCGAACATTTTCATGAAGTATTCACGGAGGTCGATGCAGACGCTGCCCTGGCAGCTTCGATCTTCCATTATAAAGAAACATCCGTAGCAAATGTGAAAACCTATTTGAAGGAAAAAGGAGTGCCGGTGCGATGAATATGAGCGATGTGAAGTACGATGAAAAGGGCTTGGTCCCTGCGATTGTCCAGGATGCAAGATCTAAAACTGTATTGACACTTGCTTACATGAGTGAAGAATCTTTGAAAGAAACCCTTCGTAAAGAAGAAACGGTGTTTTACAGTCGCTCCAGAGAAGAACTTTGGTACAAGGGTCAGACTTCCGGGAATACGCAGCGTGTAACAAGTATCCACTATGACTGTGATCAGGATGCCTTGCTCGTACAGGTTATCCCGGCTGGTCCTGCCTGTCATAAAGGGGACTACAGCTGTTTTTCAGAGGAGCTGACAAACACAGGCGTAGAGCCTAAAGAAGAGCGGTATCAGATTCTTGATACACTGCAGACGATTCTTGCAGAACGGAAAGCATCACTCCCTGAGGATTCTTATACAGGGCAGCTGTTTGCAGAAGGCATCGACAGAATCGCTAAGAAAATAGGAGAAGAAGCCGGGGAAGTGATTATCGCAGCGAAGAACGACGATCCGAAAGAACTGGCTATGGAATCGGCCGATCTTCTGTTCCACTTGATGATGGTTCTGACGGATTGTGGTGTTCCTCTTGATGAAGTGCTGAAAGTGTTGGAGCAGAGACACTCCTGATTTTGTTACCTTTTTCTCCTATTTCTATATCGACATTTATGTTATACTGCATAACTAGTGAGATTGGAAACGGAAATAGGGGGACAGTCATGACGACATCACTAAAAGAAACAGCGGCACAAAAGGATACGAATATTATCCCATTTCTTCCATCAGGGTCGTTTTATTTCACCCATGGGATTCAGGCTTTCAAAAAGCGTCGTTTCAGTGCTGCTGTGAAGTGGCTGAAAAAAGCGATGGAAGCTTCTCCCGATGAACCGCTCTATCAGTGCCAACTTTCTGTCGTGTACACGGAAGTTGGTTCTTATCATGCTGCCAATCAGGTATTGACGGAAGTGTTGGCGCAGTTCGGCAAAGAATATGTCGATTGCTATTATTTGATGGCGAACAATTATGCACATCTTGGTCTTTTAAGTGACGCGAAGAAGTATGTAGAAACCTATTTGGAACAGGCAGAGGACGGAGAGTTCGAGGACGCTGCCTTACAGCTTCGGGACATGTTGGATAACTTAGAAGAAGAGGACGAAGAAGATGATTGGGCATTTGAAGATGAAGATGAACTTCTTATCTATCAGGAGACAGCTTTTTATCACCTAGAGCACGAAGAGTGGCCTCAGGCATTGAGTGTTCTGGAGGAAATGATGGAATCATTTCCGGAATTTTCGCTTGCGAAGCATAAATATGCCTATGCATTATTTATGAACGGCGATCAGGAGGCGGCTTTGGAATTTGAACGTTCGATATTGGAAGAAGATCATTCTAACATCCAAAGTTATGTGAATCTGGCCGTCTTTTTATTAAAACAGGGAAAGACGGAGGAAGCGATGAATTATGTCCGTCTGCTGCGTAATGTTTATCCGATGCATGAGCAACAGAAGGTGGCAATTGCCGAAATTCTTACAAGGGCGGGCCACTATCAGGAAGCCGTGGATCGGTTCCGTCTATTGAAGGATAGACAAGTGACTCGACGGAGAGGCTATTATAAATGGTACAGCATTGCTGTATATCATACAGGCAACCCTTCCAAGGCCCTTCAGCTTTGGGAAAAAGGCTGCAAACAGTTTCCTAAGATGGCGGATGAAGGCGGACCGTGGGAAGAGGTATAATAAATATCCTGCGGCTTCCCTTCCTGCATACACGGACATAAGCTGAGCGCTTCTGTGAAGTCCAGTCCTTCACTGCGGCGCTTGTCTTATGTCGATGCGGTTTTGCAGTCCGCTTATTTAAGCACATTGATGGACGGGTTGCACTTGATTTATTATGATTAAGACATCAGACAACAGTGTCTATGCTAACGAAGGAGTGGATAATCAATGACGGAAGAACGTATTTATGATGTAATCATTGCAGGAGCCGGTCCTGCTGGAATGACTGCTGCCGTATACGCTTCCCGTGCCAACCTGGATACGCTTATGATTGAACGCGGCGTACCCGGCGGTCAGATGGCAAACACGGAAGATGTAGAGAACTATCCTGGATATGAAAGCATTCTTGGTCCGGACCTTTCCAATAAAATGTTCGAGCACGCGAAGAAATTCGGTGCGGAGTATGCGTACGGAGATATTAAAGAAGTTATAGACGGCAAGGAATATAAAACGGTCCGTGCCGGTAATAAGGAGTATAAAGCCCGTGCTGTCATCGTGACGACCGGCGCCCAGTATAAAGAACTAGGTGTACCGGGTGAAAAAGAGCTCGGAGGTCGTGGTGTGTCCTATTGCGCGGTGTGTGACGGAGCTTTCTTCCGTGATAAAGAACTCGTCGTTGTAGGAGGCGGAGATTCCGCTGTAGAAGAAGGGGTATATCTCACTCGCTTTGCCAGCAAAGTTACGATTATACACCGTCGCGATGAGCTTCGTGCACAGAAAATCCTTCAAGACCGTGCATTTGATAACGATAAGATCGAATTCATCTGGGATACGGTTGTTAAATCCATCAATGATAAAGACGGGAAAGTGGGAAGTGTCACACTTCACAACAATAAAACAGGCGAAACGCAGGAATTTGATACGAACGGTGCATTCATTTATATTGGAATGAATCCTCTGAGTAAGCCTTTTGAAAGCCTTGGGATTACGAATGAACAAGGTTATATTGAAACAGACGAAAACATGGAAACGAAAGTTCCTGGTATTTTTGCAGCCGGGGATATTCGTGAGAAAGAGCTGCGGCAAATCGTCACTGCGACTGGTGACGGCAGTATCGCCGCTCAATCTGCGCAGCACTACATCGAGAACCTTTTAGAAGAATTGAAAGTGGTCAATTAACACAGCTTTTTAACGCATGTGTAACACGTGTGAAACATTCACTTGTTATGATGAAATCAAGCAATTGACCCCCCTTTAATAGATTTTTCCATCAGGCACAGGTGCATGTCATCTGTGCCTTTTTTGCGCTTTGGACCAGGCGTATCAATCCAATCATTGTGGGCGTCTGTGTATTCATTGTATAATGGGGGAAGATGCCTTTTCAGAAAGAAACAGAGGTGACTGGAGAATGCAACGTGTAGCAAACTGTGTATTACATGTGAATGATTATGTACTGTTATTGAAAAAGCCGCGCCGAGGATGGTATGTAGCACCGGGCGGGAAAATGGAAGCAGGCGAAAACATCAAAGATTCAGCTGTCCGTGAATTTTGGGAAGAGACGGGATTGACCGTCACAGATCCTGAAATGCGCGGTTCTTTCACGTTCGTCATGCGTGAAGAAGGAACGACCGTTCAGGAATGGATGATGTTCACTTTTTACAGCACTTCCTATACAGGAGAACTCCTCGAAATCAGCGAAGAAGGTGAACTGGAGTGGGTACACGTAGACGACGTGCTTCAAAAGCCGATGGCTGAAGGAGACCGGGAAATTTTCCGCCATCTTCTCAACAGTAAGGAACAAGTATATGGAACATTTGTATATACGACGGACTTCCAGTTGCTTGATAAGGAACTGGACCGTCTCAGCCTGAAAAATGAGGAGCGATGCAAACGATGCATATGGATACAGATGAAACGCAGTTAGTCATTATCACAGGAATGTCAGGTGCAGGAAAAACCGTGGCTGTTCAAAGTTTTGAAGATCTCGGTTTTTTTTGTGTCGATAATTTACCACCCGCTCTCCTTCCAAAGTTCCTGGAACTGATGAAAGATTCGAGCAATAATATACAAAACGTGGCTCTTGTCATGGATCTGCGTGGAAGAGAATTCTTTGATTCCTTATTTGACTCGCTGGACCGGCTGGGTAAAGAAGAGTGGTTGCAGGAGCATATTCTATTTCTCGACGCAGAGGATCAATCACTTGTGTCCCGCTATAAAGAAACAAGGCGTTCTCATCCACTTGCGAAAGACGGGCTTCCCCTTGAAGGGATAAGGAAAGAACGTAAGATGTTGGATGAGCTTCGGGGAAGATCACAGAAAATTATTGACACCACCACATTAAAGCCTAAAGAATTACGTGAACAAATCATAGAGAACTATCGTCAGAGAGAACAGCAGGTCTTTTCTGTCCAGATGGTGTCGTTCGGTTTTAAGTACGGGGTGCCTATTGATGCAGATCTAATGTTTGACGTTCGTTTCCTCCCAAACCCCCATTACGTGGAACACATGCGTCCTCTAACCGGATTGAATACAGAGGTGTCTTCGTATGTTTTTAAATGGTCGGACACTCAGAAATTCCTTGAGAAATTGAAGGATCTTCTCCAATTCATGCTTCCCCAGTATAAAAGGGAAGGAAAGAGCCAGCTCGTAGTTGCGATCGGTTGTACAGGCGGTCAGCACCGCTCTGTCGCATTGGCTGAGCATTTGTGCGAATATTTCTCCTCAGACTTTGTCACCCACGTGACTCATCGAGACATTGAGAAGGGAAAGGGTCGGTAAGGGATGGATAAGAAGACGAAACCACGCGTCGTCGTCGTAGGAGGCGGGACTGGAATGCCGGTCTTGTTACGCGGTTTGAAGTATCTCCCCATTGATTTATCCGCAATTGTTACCGTAGCAGACGACGGAGGCAGCTCGGGTCGTCTGCGGACGGAAATGGCAATCCCGGCTCCTGGTGATATTCGAAACGTGGTAGCTGCGTTGTCGGATGCAGAACCAATGCTTCTGGAATTGTTTCAGCACAGATTCTCAAATGGGAACGGCTTATCCGGTCACTCTATGGGAAACCTTTTACTGGCTGCGATGGCATCGATGACCGGGGACTTCTATCAGGGTATTAAAGAAATCTCCCGGGTGCTGAACGTGCGCGGAAACATATACCCGATCGCCAATCATTCGATGAGCCTGCATGCAGAAATGGAAGACGGAACCATTGTTACAGGTGAATCGCTCATTCCTAAGCAGAATAAAAGGATCAAGAAGGTGTTTGTAAGCCCTACACCGGTGCAGCCACTTCCGGAAGCGGTCGAAGCAATCAATGCTGCAGACTTGATTGTCATCTCTCCGGGGAGCCTGTATACCAGTATCCTTCCAAATATCATCATCCCGGAAATTGGAGAGGCATTAAGGGAAACGAAAGCAAAAGTGACGTATATCTGCAATGTGATGACCCAGGAAGGGGAAACTTCCGGTTATACGGCAGCAGATCACATCCAGGCACTGTTCGATCATATCGGTGAAGGTGTACTCCAGTCGGTCATTGTCCATAATCAGCCGATTGATCGAGGTGTCAGGAAGGCATACGCCGAGGAAAATGCAGAACCGGTAGTTTATGACATCGATCGGATCAAATCGATGGGAATAGAAGTAATAGAAGAAGACATCATAGACAGGAGCAAGCCAATGCTTCGTCATGATACAGAGAAAATTGCCCGTTTACTGCAATCCATGCTTTAAACGGTAACTTCTCGACAAAGGGGGTGGACATCATGTCATTTGCATCAGAAATTAAGAAAGAATTGACCAATGTAGAGTCGGACACACATTGCATGGAATCAGAATTGGCGGCTTTAGTGAGAATGAACGGGACGTTTTCCTTCTCAAATCGAGAATATATCCTCGATGTCCAAACGGAAAATGCGGCTATTGCGAGGAGAATCTATACGCTCATCAAGAAGCTCTATCCCTACCCGGTAGAACTGCTTGTTAGGAAAAAAATGCGTTTGAAAAAGAATAATGTCTATATTGTCAGGCTGACGGAGAATGCGAAAATCGTTCTGGAGGACTTGGAAATATTAAAGGGGCCGCTGTCGATAAATCCTGAGATTCCCGAGAAGTATTTGCAAGAAACCTGCTGTAAACGTGCATACTTAAGAGGCGCATTTCTTGCAGGGGGATCTGTTAACAATCCAGAGACATCTTCCTATCACTTAGAGATTTACTCATCCGATGAGGAACACAACGAAGCGTTGTGTACGTTGATGAACAGTTTCGGTCTTCATGCACGCACTCTGAGCAGAAAAAAGGGCTATATCACGTATTTGAAAGAAGCAGATAAAATTACAGAATTGATTAGTAACATCGGAGCACACCAGGCTTTATTCAAATTCGAAGACGTACGTATTGTACGCGATATGCGAAACTCGGTGAACCGTCTCGTCAACTGCGAAACGGCGAATTTGAATAAAACGATCGGTGCAGCGTTCCGTCAGGTAGAGAACATCAAGTTCATAAAACGTACGGTTGGTTTAGAAGCTCTTCCGGATAAACTCCAGGAGATAGCTATGCTTCGGCTTCAATATCAGGAAGTTTCCTTGAAAGAACTGGGCGAGTATGTCTCAGGCGGTGCCATCAGTAAATCAGGAATCAATCATCGTTTACGGAAAATAGACGAGTTTGCTGAAAAGGTACGCAGAGGAGAAGTTGCAGAAAACTCAAGAAACTGATGTAAGCTCAACAAATCCGTGCTATAATATTAGGTAATCCAACGCTTTCATAATTTTGGAAAGCGTTCTTTTTTACACCGGACTGAATCCGCTTACAACGGAGCGGTATTTATAGAGAGGAGCGTGAGTGATGATTGAGAAACAAGTGAAAATTGAATTGGACACAGGGCTTCAGGCAAGACCGGCCGCGCAGTTTGTCCAGGAAGCCAACAAGTTTTCTGCTGATGTGTTTATAGAAAAGGCGGAGAAGCGTGTAAATGCGAAAAGCATTATGGGATTAATGAGTCTTGCTGTCGGAACAGACGAGGAAATCAAATTGATTGCTGACGGTACAGATGAACAGGAAGCGATAGAGCGTCTGACAGCATTCGTGAAGAATTGACGACATTCTTGTGAAAGAATGAGCGCAAAGCAGGTATCGATTTCAAAAAAATAAAAAATCCTCTTCGGCTGACCGCCGGAGAGGATTTTTTGGAGTTATTTGTCTGTAACTTTTGTCATAACCTTATCAATCAAACCATACTCTACCGCTTCATGTGCGGACATAAAGTTGTCGCGGTCTGTGTCGCGCTCGATTACTTCAATCGGCTGACCTGTACGCTCGGAAAGGATTTGGTTTAATTTTTCACGCATTTTAATAATTCGTTTCGCGTGAATCTCGATGTCCGTCGCTTGTCCTTGCGTACCTCCAAGCGGCTGGTGGATCATTACTTCACTGTTAGGAAGTGCGTAACGTTTGCCGGGTTCTCCTGCATTAAGGAGGAACGCACCCATAGACGCTGCCATACCTGTACAGATGGTGGATACATCAGGCTTGATGAACTGCATCGTATCATAGATGGCCATACCTGCGGTAATAGATCCACCCGGAGAGTTAATGTATAGAGAGATATCTTTCTCCGGATCATCAGCGGCAAGGAATAGCAGCTGGGAAACGACAGAGTTCGCGATATTATCATCGATCGGGCTGCCGAGCATGATGATACGGTCTTTAAGTAAGCGGGAGTAAATGTCGTAAGCACGCTCTCCACGGTTTGTCTGTTCAATAACTGTTGGGACTAGATTCATTTCAAATTCCTCCTTATCATCAAGTCAATATGATGGAATACATTAATCATACAATTAAGGTCAATGAAGGTCAAACAAAAACGATCGACCTTTTTCTCGATTTTCCTTCTACCATCATACCCTTAAATTTCCTTACTAAACGTCGCACGTCGTAATTGAATAATTTTTCTGCCTTTCCTCTTTATTTCCCTCCTTGATAAATAAGATTTCAGGAATGTAGTGGAAAAGGTTGCGTTTTTTTAAGAATAACCTTATAATAGATTTTGCATGTCGCTAATGCGCCTGTAGCTCAGTTGGATAGAGCGGTAGATTCCGGTTCTACGTCAGTCGGGGGTTCGAATCCTCTCAGGCGCGCTGAAAATACATAATGTGATAAAAACCCCGATCATTCATTGAGAAGATCGGGGTTTTTATTTTGTGCGTATCTGTTATTATATAAATATAATGATTTTCGAAGGATGAACTGCGGTTACAAAGATGTTCTTTAGATTAAAGTTATACAAAATACGCACAAATACGATACGAACATTTATTTGGTTTTGCTATCGTAATGTAGTTCCTTAAAGGGTCGGAGTATGTTAGAATTTATATAATAGATGAGATACTTTTCGCTTTGGAATAGAAAAGGGGTATATATGACAAACCTAATCCGTTACAAAATGTTGTCGACTGAGGAAATATCTGAAGACAGACGGATCCACGTGTTCGACATGCAGCGTCAGCGGAAGCTGTCCTTCAATTATGAGTCGCTGAAACGTACACCCGAGAATTATGTAGGCGAAGAGTTAACGGACTTTCTGAAAAAGAGGAAAATGAAAATCGACAATGGTTTTTACGATAAGACCGGGCACGCTTCATAAGCGTGCCTTTTTTGTAAGGAAAGGGGTGTTCATATGAAGGAGGTAGTCTTGTACAGCAGGCCGGGTTGTAAATTGTGTGAAGAGGTAAAACAGTTGATCGAACTGTTCGATGCACATGTATTGGAAGTAAATATTGAGGATAATCCAGATCTATTGGAGAAATATATACTTGAAATACCGGTGGTCGATATCTCAGGCGAGACATTGGATTATAGAAGCATAGACTATTTCCAGTTGGAAAAGCGTTTACAATAAAAAACGTGTCGTATTCTGCTTGCGATTAGCCGGAGCGACTGTTAATATTAAACCTGTAATAAGATATTTTTTTGCTCCAAGCGGGACAGAATATGACTGGCTGGGACATAAATTATCCCGGTTGGTATTATTTCAAAGAAGGAGCTTTTTCCATGAGAGCGTTCATCGACTTACAGAAGAAATTATTCCCCGACGTTCTGGACGTTATGCAGCGGCGTTATCAGTTGTTGTACTACATTCAGATCATGCAGCCAGTCGGGCGGAGGGCGTTGGCGGAGAACATAGCACTCGCTGAGCGTACCGTTCGAAGTGAGGTTGATTTTCTTAATAAACAAGGCGCCGTCGAGATTACGTCCAGAGGTATGCATTTGACATATGAAGGGCAGAACATTCTTGAGCAGCTAGCCGAGTTTATTAAAGAGGTCACGGGAATAAAGGTTTTAGAACAGCAGCTTAAGGATAAATTAAACCTAGATTATGCTGTTGTTGTTCCTGGAGACAGCGATGAGCTCCCTTGGGTTAAACAAGAGATGGGAAAAGCGTGTACCGAATATTTGAAAAGGCATATTGTCCCGAATCAAGCAATCGCCATTACAGGTGGATCCACGATGGCCGCTGTCGCACAAATGATGCGTCCATACCGTGGAGCCGACCAGTGCCTGTATGTGCCTGCCCGCGGCGGTCTTGGGGAGAGAGTGGAGAATCAGGCCAATACGATCTGTGCTGAAATGGCCAAAAAAGCAAAAGGAGACTATCGTCTTCTTTATGTACCCGATCCACTTAGTGAAGAATCCTATATGACGATAAAAAAAGAGCCTTCCATTAAAGAAGTGCTTGAAATCATCCGCCATGCGGATATCGTCATCCACGGAGTAGGAGACGCCCTGACGATGGCTGAACGACGGAAAACATCCCGGGAACAGCTGGAGCTCATTAAAGAGAACCATGCTGTCGGGGAAGCTTTCGGATATTACTTCAATAGAAGTGGGGAAGTTGTTCATAAAGTCCGCACCGTCGGCCTTCAATTAGAAGATCTGAAGGATGCAGAGCACGTCATCGCTGTCGCAGGCGGCCGTTCCAAAGCCCAGGCGATCGCATCTTATTTCCAGCCCGGACAAAGTAATGTCCTCATCACGGATGAAGGGGCTGCACAAGAGTTAATAAGGGGTTTATCCCTTTAAATAAATGATTTTTTAATCATCAAGGAGGAATTTTGCATGACAGTAAGAATTGGTATTAACGGTTTTGGACGTATTGGACGTAACGTATTCCGCGCTGCGTTGAAAAACAACGACGTTGAGGTAGTTGCAGTAAACGACCTTACAGACGCTAACATGCTTGCACACCTTCTACAGTACGATACTGTACATGGTAAGTTGGATCAGGAAGTATCTACAAACGGTGACAACCTTATCGTTGGTGGTAAAGAAATTAAAGTACTTTCTGAAAAAGATCCTGCGCAACTTGGTTGGGGAGATCACGGTGTAGATATCGTAATTGAATCTACCGGCCGTTTCACTCAACGTGAAGATGCTAAGAAACACTTGGATGCAGGCGCGAAGAAAGTTATCATCTCTGCTCCAGCTAAAGGGGAAGACCTTACAGTCGTAATGGGAGTTAACGAAGACAAATACGACAAAGATTCTCACCATGTAATCTCTAACGCTTCTTGTACGACTAACTGCCTTGCTCCATATGCTAAGGTACTTGACGAGAAATTCGGTCTTAAACGCGGTATGATGACAACTGTTCACTCTTACACAAATGACCAGCAGATCCTTGACCTTCCACACAAGGATTACCGTCGTGCGCGTGCAGCAGCGGAAAACATCATTCCTACAACAACAGGTGCTGCTCAAGCAGTTGCTAAAGTTCTTCCACACCTTGATGGTAAACTTAGCGGTATGGCTATGCGTGTACCGACTGCGAACGTATCTATCGTAGACTTGGTTGCGGAGCTTGACAAAGACGTTACTGCTGAAGAAGTTAACGAAGCGCTTAAAGCAGAAGCAGAAGGCAAACTTAAAGGTATCCTTGGATACAGCGACGAGCCACTTGTATCTACTGACTACAATGGCAACACTCACTCTTCTGTAGTAGATGGTCTATCTACTCTTATCCTTGAAAACAACATGGTTAAAGTTGTATCTTGGTATGATAACGAAACTGGATACTCCAACCGTTGTGTAGACCTAGCTGTTTACCTTAAAAATCAAGGCCTGTAAGCCGAAAGCCTGATTTGAAAATACTATAAAAAAATGGAAAGGAGGGGGTCTCATGTCCTCCTCCTTTATCCATGTTTTATTGGTTCCCGTTCAGACGGCGTTTCCATATCAGGAAGATGTGGAAACGTACATAAGGGGACATCAAACACAACTCTAAGGAGGTTGTCATTCTATGAACAAGCAAACAATCCGCGACGTAGAAGTACAAGGGAAGACGGTTTTCTGCCGTGTGGACTTCAACGTACCTATGGCTGATGGAGAAGTGACAGATGACACTAGAATTAAAGCTGCCCTTCCTACCATCAAACACCTGACTGGCAACGGAGCGAAAGTCGTTCTTGCAAGTCACCTTGGACGTCCTAAGGGAGAAGTAGTAGAAGACCTGCGTCTTGATCCTGTTGCGAAGCGTCTAAGCGATCTGCTGGGGCAGACGGTTACGAAGACAGACGAAGTAGTAGGAGACGAAGTGAACAAAGCTGTGTCTGACATGGCAAACGGCGACATCGTCCTAATCGAAAACGTCCGTTTCCACCCTGGTGAAGAGAAGAATGACGCAGATTTGGCGAAAGCATTCGCAGATTTGGCTGACCTCTATGTGAATGATGCCTTCGGTGCAGCTCACCGTGCACATGCTTCTACAGCTGGTATTGCCGAGCATGTTCCTGCTGTAGCTGGCTTCTTGATGGAGAAAGAGATCAATGTACTCGGTAAAGCTCTATCAGATCCGGAGCGTCCGTTCACGGCAATTGTCGGCGGCGCGAAAGTTAAAGACAAAATTGGTGTGATCGATAATCTGCTAGACAAAGTCGATAATCTGATTATCGGTGGAGGACTTGCTTATACATTCGTGAAGTCTCTTGGCCACGAAATTGGTAAATCCCTGTTGGAAGAAGATAAAATCGATCTGGCGAAGGAATACATGAAGAAAGCAGAAGAAAAAGGCGTGAACTTCTATATGCCTGAAGATGTTGTCGTAGCCGACGACTTCTCTGATTCTGCCAATAAAAAAGAAGTTGCGATCGACAGCATTCCTGCTGATTGGGAAGCGCTTGATATCGGACCGAAAACGAGAGAGAAATACGCTAAAGTCATCAAGGATTCCAAACTTGTAATTTGGAACGGACCAATGGGCGTATTTGAAATTGAATCTTTCGCTAACGGTACGAAAGCTGTAGCCAACGCTCTTTCTGAAACGGAAGGATATACAGTCATTGGTGGAGGCGACTCTGCGGCGGCTGTCGAGAAATTCGGATTTGCAGACGCCATGGATCACGTATCCACAGGCGGCGGTGCTTCTCTTGAATTCATGGAAGGTAAAGAACTTCCAGGCGTCGCTCTATTGAACGATAAATAATAAAGGAGAGGTGAATCATTATGCGTAAACAAGTCATTGCAGGTAACTGGAAAATGAATAAGAATCACCGTGAAGCGGCTGATTTTGTTCAGACGACAAAAAATGAGGTTCCTTCTTCCGAGCAAGTGGAATCCATCGTTTGTGCTCCGTTCCCTTTTCTACAGAAACTGGTAGAAGAGACGGAAGGTACAAGCCTGAAAATCGGTGCACAGAATATGCACTTTGAAGAAAACGGAGCATTCACTGGGGAAGTTAGTCCGGTTATGCTGAAAGAACTTGGCGTGTCCCATGTCGTACTTGGTCACTCCGAGCGTCGCGAGATCTTCAAAGAAACAGACGAAGAAGTAAACAAGAAAGTCCATGCGGCATTCAAGCACGGTTTGACTCCAATCATCTGTGTAGGGGAATCCCTTGAACAGCGTGAAGCGGACCAGACAATGGACGTTGTTGAAACGCAAGTGAAGAAAGCGTTGGACGGTCTTACAAATGAACAGTGTGCAGAATCCATCATTGCTTACGAGCCTATCTGGGCGATCGGTACCGGTCGTACAGCTACTTCCGAGCAGGCAAATGAAGTATGCACATACATTCGTAAAGTTGTCAGCGAATTTGTTAACACAGAAGCTGCAGAAGCTGTACGTATCCAGTACGGTGGAAGCGTGAAGCCTGCTAACGTAGAGGAACTTCTATCCCAGTCTGATATCGACGGCGCACTTGTCGGCGGTGCCAGCTTAGAAGCGGATTCTTTCTTGAAATTAGTGGAGGCAGGTAAGCATGAGTAATCAAAACCTTGCTGCCTTGATCATCCTTGACGGCTTCGCTATCCGCGAGGAAGAGAAGGGGAATGCCGTCAAACAGGCGAACACACCAAATTTTGATCGGTACTGGAACAATTACCCCCACTCCCAGCTTACGGCTAGTGGAGAAGCGGTTGGGCTTCCGGAAGGTCAAATGGGTAACTCAGAAGTGGGTCACTTAAATATTGGTGCAGGCCGGGTGGTCTACCAAAGCTTGACAAGAATCAATCTTTCCATCCGTGAAGGAGATTTCTTTGAAAATGAAGTATTGCTGAACGCCGTTCGCCATGCAAAAGAAAACGGCAAAGCGCTTCACATTTTCGGTCTGCTTTCCGACGGTGGAATTCACAGTCATATCGATCATATGATTGCAACATTAAAGCTTGCTAAACAGGAAGGGCTGGAGAAAGTATTTATCCACGCATTCCTAGATGGTCGTGACGTAGGACAGCAGTCAGCGAAAACGTACATCAAGCAGGCACAGGAAGCGATGAAAGAAATTGGTATTGGTCAAATTGCGACGCTTTCCGGTCGTTATTTTGCGATGGACCGTGACAATCGCTGGGAACGTGTGAAGAAGGCTTATGACGCCATCGCTTATGGAGAAGGATCTAAGTATCAGGATCCAATTAAAGCGATGGATGATTCCTACGCAGAAAACGTGTACGATGAATTCGTTGAGCCGGTCGTTCTGACTGATGAAAACGGACAACCGCTCGGAACGGTAGAAGATGAAGAAAGTGTTGTATTCTTCAACTTCCGTCCTGACCGTGCGATCCAGCTTTCCAAGGCGTTCGCCAACGATGATTTCAGTGACTACGATCGTGGAGAAGAAGCTCCTAAGAATCTTCACTTCGTAGGAATGACTCAATACAGCGATCAAGTGAACAGTAAAGTTGCTTTTCCTCCGAACAATCTGAAGAATACGGTCGGAGAAGTACTTGCATCTAATGATATGAAGCAGCTGCGTATTGCGGAAACGGAGAAATACCCGCACGTAACGTTCTTCATGAGCGGTGGCCGCGAGCAGGAATTTGAAGGGGAAGAGCGCATCCTCATCGATTCTCCGAAAGTGGCGACATACGACCTTAAACCGGAAATGAGCGCCTACGAAGTAACGGATGCTCTACTGGGTGAATTGGATGCGGATAAGCATAATGCTATCATCCTCAACTTTGCCAACCCGGATATGGTTGGTCACTCCGGCATGCTTGAGCCGACAGTCAAAGCGATAGAAGCTGTCGATGAATGTCTAGGTAAAATCGTAGACAAAATCCTTGAAAAAGGCGGCCATGCGATCATCACGGCCGATCATGGTAATTCCGACGAGGTGACGACCTTGGACGGTGATGCGATGACGGCACACACGACGAACCCGGTTCCTGTAATCGTAACGAAAGAAGGCGTAGAACTTCGCGAAGGCGGAATTCTGGGCGATCTTTCACCGACGCTTCTTGAACTATTGGATGTCGAGCAACCAGAAGAAATGACAGGAAAATCATTAATCAAATAATTAAGGGAGAGAATTTATATGCCATACATTACTGACGTATATGCACGCGAAGTCCTTGACTCTCGTGGTAACCCAACTGTAGAAGTAGAAGTTTATACAGAATCCGGAGCTTTCGGTACAGCACTTGTACCAAGTGGAGCTTCAACTGGTGAATATGAAGCAGTTGAACTTCGTGACGGTGACAAAGAACGCTACCTTGGTAAAGGTGTTGAAAAAGCAGTTGCCAACGTAAATGAAACAATTGCTCCAAAACTTCTTGGAATGGACGTTACACAACAAGTCCTTATCGACCAAATGATGAGAGAACTTGATGGTACAGAAAACAAAGGAAACCTTGGTGCGAATGCAATTCTTGGTGTTTCCATGGCTGTTGCACACGCGGCTGCAGATGTTGTAGGTCTTCCACTTTACAAATATCTTGGAGGATTCACTGCTTCTACTCTTCCAACACCGATGATGAACATCCTAAACGGTGGAGAGCACGCGGATAACAACGTAGATATCCAAGAATTCATGATCATGCCTGTGGGCGCTCCTACTTTCAAAGAAGCTCTACGTATGGGTGCGGAAATTTTCCACTCCCTTAAGACAGTTCTTAAGAACAAAGGCTACAACACTGGTGTTGGTGACGAAGGCGGATTCGCTCCAAACCTTCAATCCAACGAAGAAGCACTATCTACTATTATTGAAGCAATTGAAGCAGCAGGCTACAAGCCGGATGCAGAAGTTAAGCTTGCTATGGACGTAGCATCTTCTGAAATCTATGAAGACGGCAAATATAACCTTAAAGGTGAAGGTGTCGTACGTACTTCTGAAGAAATGGTTGACTGGTACGAAGAGCTTGTTAACAAGTACCCGATCGTATCAATTGAAGACGGTCTTGATGAGAACGACTGGGAAGGTACGAAGCTTCTTACAGACCGTATCGGCGACCGCGTACAGCTTGTTGGTGACGACTTGTTCGTTACAAACACAGCTAAACTAAGCCGTGCGATTGAAGAAGGCGTTGGCAACTCTATCCTGATTAAAGTTAACCAAATTGGTACGCTTACAGAAACATTCGAAGCGATCGAAATGGCTAAACGTGCAGGTTACACAGCAGTCATCTCCCACCGCTCCGGTGAAACAGAAGACGCTACTATTGCTGACATCGCAGTTGCGACGAACGCTGGTCAAATTAAGACTGGTGCACCGTCCCGTACAGACCGTGTAGCTAAATACAACCAGCTTCTTCGTATTGAAGATCAGTTGCTTGGAACAGCTAACTATGCAGGTGAAAAAGCGTTCTACAACCTGAATAAATAATTTTTTCAAATTGAGCCTCTCTGATTATTCAGAGGGGCTTTTTTCTATGATATGATAGGAAAAGATTATCAGGAGTAGGAGAACGAATGTATGAAACGAGTAGCCAAATTCGTATGTTTAATTGTCTTTATATACAGTATTTATACCGCATATTCTGTGTGGACCTATGGAGAAGAGGAGCCTGTTCAAAAAGCAGATGCAGCCATCGTCCTCGGAGCCGCTCAATGGAATGGAAAACCAAGCCCTGTCTTTGAAGGAAGACTGAAACAGGGGATTGAACTGTATAAGGACGGGAAAGTGGACTACCTCGTCTTGACAGGTGGTAGAAGTGAAAACGCAGCTTCTTCGGAAGGGGAGACTGGTAAGGCCTATGCGATGGAGCATGGGGTCCCGGAAGAGCATATTCTTTATGAGGATCGTTCCATGGTGACGGAAGAGAATTTGACGAATGCAAAAGAGGTAGCCGAACAAAAAGGGATTCACACGTATATTCTCGTCAGTGATCAATTCCACCTCAAGCGTGCGGTAGGGATGGCGAAGAACCAGGGAATGAACGTACGAGGCGTCCCGACGAAATATAGTGCTTATGAGACGTTGGAAACGAAAGTACCCTTTTTCCTGAAGGAGTGGGGGTACTCGATGGGCCAGCAGGTAACGAAGATTTTAATTGTGTGAGGTGACTTATGGAGCTGGAAGATGCGATTCTCGGGCGAAGATCCGTTCATGAGTATAAACAGGAGTTGGTTCCCGAAGGAGTATTAGAGGGAATTTTCACAAAAGCTTCCTGGGCTCCCACCCACCATATGAAGGAGCCTTGGAATATTTATATGTACCAGGGGGCGGGGGTGAAAATGTATGCGGACAATGTGCTCCGCAGCTATGAGAGGCAGGGCTTCTTCTCGGGATACAAAGAAGACCGTCAAACAAAAGTGAGAGAAGGTATCCGTGATTTCTTATTGCGCATTCCTCATCATGCCCTTATTTATATGGAGAAGGACCCGGATAAGAGGAAATACGATGAAGATTATGCTGCGGTATGCGCCTATATCCAAAATGTTCAGCTTCTCGCCTGGGAATCTGGAGTGGGTGTTCTGTGGACGACGAATCCTTATTTGTACGATTCGGAGTTCGTCCGTGATATCGGATTGGATCCGCACATTCACCGTCTCGTGTCTGTGTTGCAGATGGGGTATCCGGCGAGAGTTCCTAAGCCGAAGCTGCGGACGGAGATAGGTAAGAAGTTGAGTATTATCGATCGATAATAAACAGAGTGAACCCGACGTGGGCATTATAAGCGACAAAGACCATGGTTAGAAGCGTTTTCGTTGCGTGGCAGGGTTTGGGGTTTGTAATAGGCAGAAAGATCATAGAAGGTCTCTAATAAAGAAAAAAAGCTGACGCTTAAGGGGCGTCAGCTTTTTTGTGTTTGTCTTCATGGAGATCCTCTGCGGGCAAAGGATCGACGGTGTGTTTATAGTCATAGCCTTTAGAGACAGCAAAACCAAACATAGCGGCTATCAGTAGTACAATACCGATGCACACGATTAAGAGAATCGTCAATGTCATGGAAACACATCTCTTTCGTCAGATTCGACGTACTGAGACTTGCATCAGCACACACTTATTGTCCCACAAAGCAATTAGTTATACCAGTTTTATTTCTGTGTCTTTTCTTTAATGAAATCAACGACTTCTTCTGCAGTACCCATAGAAAGAATCTGATCCTTGAAGGAAGCAAGCTCTTTCTTGGATAGATCTTTGATTTGTGTACGTGCAGGAAGAATGGATGTGGCGCTCATACTGAATTCGTCCAAGCCGAGTCCAAGCAGGATAGGGATAGCGATTTCGTCTCCCGCCATCTCTCCACACATGCCGGCCCATTTGCCTTCGGCGTGAGCAGCTTCAATCACGTTATTGATAAGGTTCAGGATGGCAGGGTTGTATGGTTGATACAAGTAGGATACTCGTTCGTTCATACGGTCAGCAGCCATCGTGTATTGAATAAGGTCATTTGTACCGATACTGAAGAAGTCGACTTCTTTAGCGAACTGACGAGCGATGACCGCCGTAGCAGGGATCTCAACCATCATACCGACTTCAATGTCATCCGATACTTCCTGACCTTCCTTCACCAAGTTGGCTTTCTCTTCTTCAAGAAGAGCTTTTGCCTGACGGAACTCGTCCAGCGTAGCAATCATTGGGAACATGATTTTAAGGTTCCCGTGAACGCTCGCACGAAGTAGTGCTCTCAGCTGCACACGGAAAATATCGTCGCGCTCAAGGCAGAGACGGATAGCACGATAGCCGAGGAACGGGTTCATTTCATGTGGAAGTTCCAAATAGTCCAATTCTTTGTCGCCGCCGATGTCAAGCGTCCGGACAACAACTGGTTTGTCTCCCATTTGCTTCAGAACGGAGGAATACGCATCGTATTGCTCTTCTTCTGTTGGAAGCTGGCTTTTGCCCATGTATAGGAATTCTGTACGATACAGACCGACACCTTCACCGCCGTTGTTCAAAACTCCTTCTACGTCTTCCGGAGTACCGATGTTGGCAACAAGCTCCACGTGCTCCCCTTCAGAAGTGATGGTCGGCTCATCTTTAAGCTTCGCCCATTCCTGTTTCTGCTTCTCGAAATCATCCTGCTTCTGTTTGTACGCTGCAATCTGCTCGTCAGAAGGATCGATGATGACATCTCCGCTGATACCGTCAACGATGATCATCGTATCTTTATCAGCCTGGGAAGTGATGTTCTTCGTACCTACGACCGCAGGGATTTCAAGCGAGCGGGCCATGATAGCGGAGTGGGATGTACGTCCTCCGATGTCTGTAGTAAACCCTTTAACGTACTGTTTGTTTAATTGAGCTGTATCAGAAGGAGTAAGATCATCGGCAACGATGACTACTTCTTCGTTGATCAATGCTGGATCCGGGAAGGTCACACCCAGAAGGTGGGCCATAACACGTTTTGTAACGTCGCGGATATCAGCAGCACGTTCGCGCATGTACTCGTTATCCATGCTTTCAAACATGTTGATAAACATATCCGCCGTTTCAGATAAGGCAAACTCAGCATTTACATTATCACTCTTGATTTTATCTTCTACAGGCTGGATCAACTCCGGATCACTAAGGACCAAAAGGTGAGCAGAAAAGATTTCTGCATGTTCGTCACCAAGTGATTTCTTCGTATGTTCCTTGATTTTCTCCAATTCTGATTTAGAAGTGTTCAAAGCCTCATGCAGGCGTTTTACTTCTTCTTCTGGTTGTTCAATATCGTTTTTCGTGAACGAAAGGTCTGGAGCTTCCAGACGATATACTTTCGCTATGGCGATGCCGCTGGAAGCTGCAATACCTTGAAGCTGTGTCATGCTGTTATTCCCCCAAGCCTTCATTCTTCATAGTGTTTTCTAAATGATCGATTGCTTCTTGTTCATCGTTGCCTTCTGCAGTAATCTTCACTTCTGCGCCGGCAGGGATGCCAAGGCTCATGATTCCCATGATGGATTTCAGGTTCACGGCCTTCTCTTTGTAATGTAAGTTGATATCAGACTCGTATTTACCAGCATTCTGAACAAGAACAGTGGCTGGACGAGCGTGTACACCGTCAGCAGATGTAATTTTAAAAGTTTTTTCTACCATGATAATTCCTCCTAAGAATTAGTGTTAATGATGAAAATACCCTAACTTTATCATTTTAAGCTTTTCTTAGGTCTTTTTTCAACAATCCTACAATAATTGCGCCAAGAATCGATCCGGCAATAATTGCCACCAGGTAAAGCAGAATTTGCGTTATTCCACCTGCCACCAACGGAGCTACAATAATTCCGCCGTGTGGTGCCTGTAGGTCGATGCCGAACAACATTGTCAACATTCCGGCGAGGGCGCTACCAGCCACCATGGACGGGATAACACGCGCCGGGTCCGCTGCTGCAAACGGAATCGCACCTTCGGTAATGAAGAATGCGCCGAGTGGATAGGCTGCTTTTCCAGTTTCGCGTTCTTCTTTCGTAAATTTATTTTTGAACAGCGTTGTGGCAAGAGCCATAGCCAGTGGTGGAACCATTCCACCTGCCATCGCTGCTGCGATGAACGTGTAGTTTCCAGCCTCAAGAGCTGCGATACCGAACGTGTAAGCCGCTTTGTTTACGGGACCACCCATATCTACAGCCATCATACCGCCGACAATTAACCCGAGAAGGGCAAGGTTGGAACCGCTCATGCTGTCAAGTAAATCAAAGAGCCATGTGTATACACTTGTTAGAGCAGGGTTGATGAGTAACATAATCATTCCTGTAAGGAAAATCGCAAAAAGAGGATATAGAAGAACCGTCTTCAATCCGTCCATAACAGCTGGCAGGCCTTCAAGCATTTTCTTCACAAGGAGTGTCAAATAACCGGCTAGGAAACCGGCGATTAATCCGCCTAAGAAACCAGAACCGTTTCCAGCACCTTCAACTGTTTGAGTAACGGCAATCAAACCACCGATCATACCTGGGGCGAAACCTGGTTTATCAGCAATACTGGATGCGATGAAACCGGCAAGGACAGGAACGAGCAGGAAGAATGCGTTTGCGCCGCCAATGATGTTCAGCATTTCTGCGAAGCGGTTGTATTCGCCGCTGGCCGGATCTGCGGAGTTAATTCCCCAGAAGAAAGAAATAGCGATCAGAATTCCGCCTCCGACAACAAATGGAAGCATGTTGGATACACCGTTCATCAGGTGCTTGTAGAATCCGGAACGTCCTTTAGCATCAGAGCCGCTGTCTTGCTTCTCGCCTCCGCCTTGATAGATCGGTGCGTCTTTATCTACTGCTTTCTGAATAAGTTCTTTCGCTTCGTGGATTGCTTTGGCAACAGGTACTTGAATGACCGGCTTGCCGGCGAATCCTGACATATCCACATTGACATCAGCTGCTACGATGATAGCGTCTGCTTCTTCAATATCTTCTGCTGTCAGACGGTTTTTTACACCGCTGGACCCGTTAGTCTGTACTTTGATCTGGACACCCATGTCTTTAGCTGTTGCTTTCAACTTATCAGCCGCCATGTACGTGTGAGCGATACCTGTTGGGCATGCAGTGACTGCAAGGACTTTACCGGATGCGCCGTCTCCTGTTTCTTCTTCGCCTTCTTCTTCCGCTTCTTTAGCGTTAATAGCAGCGAGAACGTCTTCATCCGTCTCTGCTGCTTCCAGCTTCTCGCGGAAATTCGTGTCCATCAAGAAGGAAGAAAGGCGGGACAGCGTTTCCAGGTGAGCGTTGTTTGCACCTTCAGAAGCCGCAATCATGAAGAACAAGTTTGTCGGCTGTCCGTCCAGTGACTCGTAATCCAATCCTTCTGTGGAACGTCCAAAAGCGATCGCTGGATTTTTTACAGCAGCTGTTTTGGCGTGAGGAATAGCAATTCCGTCACCGATTCCTGTTGTGCTTTGTTCTTCCCGAGCTTCGATGGCCTGTTTGAATGCAGCGCGGTCATTCAATTTTCCTGCGGTATCAAGCTTACCGACAAGTTCATCGATCGCTTCCGGCTTAGAAGCGGCAGACATGTTCAACAAAATGGTGTCTTTTGTCAAAAGATCTGTGATTTTCATATGGTTACACTCCTTATTTAATAGTAGTTAATTTAATTTCTGGCAGTAATTTCTCCACGTCTTCCTGCTGACAAAGGTCATCCTGGAAGGCTGTAGCACTTCCGGAAGCTACGCCGTAGCGGAATGCTTCCTCTTCCGGCTTGCCGTGGTGAAGGGCAGATAGAAAACCGGATACGACAGAATCGCCGGCTCCTACTGAATTCTTCAATACACCTTTCGGAACATTGGCGTAACGAACGCTCTCTTTTCCTACATAAACGGCGCCCTCGCCGCCCATTGATACAATGACGTGCTCCACACCTTTGTCCAAAAGTTTCTTCCCATACTCCGCTGCGAGTTCTTTGGAGTCTATCGTTACATCAAATAACTCTCCAAGTTCATGGTGATTGGGTTTCAGCAGGAATAAAGGAAGGCCGATCAGCTGTTCGAGTGCTTTTCCTGAAGTATCGGCTACTACTTTCGTTCCGTTCTCTGCGCAGATACCTACAACGGTTACGTAGAAATCAGATGGCAGGGAGGAAGGGACACTTCCTGCAAGCACAAGCGTATCGTTCTCATCCATACTGCGGATTTGTGTAAGGAGGGTTTCCTGTAATATTTCTGAGATTTCAGGTCCTGGACCGTTAATTTCAGACTCACCCTGGCTCTTCAACTTAACATTGACACGCGTGTTCTGCTTCGTGTCGATGAAGTCGTGGGATACATTTTCCGCTTCAAGAGCTTCTTTTACAAACGCTCCCGTGAACCCGCCGAGGAACCCGAGTGCTTTTGTTTCGACACCGAGTCTGCCCATGACGCGGGACACGTTGATTCCTTTTCCGCCCGGGTAGTAGAAGGTCCGTTCTGCGCGGTTCAATTCACCGGCTTCGAATCCATCTACATGCATAATGTAATCAATGGAAGGATTCAATGTACAAGTATAAATCATGTAGTCACAACCTTTATGTTCGTTTTGCTTTGATATTCTTTCAAGTCTTCTCCATCATAGTCTGTCACAATTTCAGCATCCGATAGATCGGAAATCTTAGTGAAGCTGACTTCCCCGAATTTCGAGTGATCAATCAATACATAACGCTTCCGCGAAAAACGGATCGTCGTTTGTTTGATAACAGCTTCTTCAGGATCCGGTGTCGTAAAACCGTCCTCCAGGGTGACGCCGTTCGCTCCCATGAAACAGATATCAAAGCGATACTGCTTCAAGTTATCCAAAGCGCCGGCTCCTATGACTGCGCCGGTCCGGTGTTTGACCCTTCCACCTAAGACGTATGTCGCTATCTGATGGTCATTGAGGGCATCCAGATGGGATAGACCGTTCGTTACAACAGTGATGTCGTTTTGCTTAAGGTACGGAATCATTTCGAATGTTGTGGAACCCGCATCAAGAAATATGCAATCGCCGTCCTGTACAAGGGATGCGGCAAATTTTGCTATGTGAGTTTTTTCTTTGTGAAACTTGGTAGCTTTCTCGCGCATCGTCGGTTCCGTATTCGCAGAGCTCTTCAGGGAGGCACCGCCGTGGACGCGTCTCAGCAACCCTTCCTTTTCCAAATGATCTAAGTCACGACGGATCGTTGATTCAGAAGCACCCGTAGCATCGACCAGTTGTTGTATCTTAGCTGTGTGATTGTTTTTGACTGCTTTCAGGATGAGTTGGTGACGATCTGGCGTGAGCATGCACGATCCTCCTCTCCGATGATTCCTACAACCATAATAAAGTAAGCACTTACATAAAGCAACCAAAAATAATCAAAAACAATCAATAACTTTCAACATTATACACGAAATTCGTCAAAATACGCGAAAAACCTACAAAAAATTTTAGAGTGGAATGGATAATTATCTTGCTGGAACAAGGTGTTTATGCTACATTTAAACTAGTTATTTGTACGTCTTCCGGGAGGTGTTGGATATTATGGAAACACTTGCGATTACTTTATTGACGATTGATACGGTTATTTTGATCATTCTGGTTCTTCTGCAGTCAGGAAAGAGTGCCGGGCTGTCCGGAGCTATTTCCGGCGGAGCGGAACAGCTGTTCGGTAAGCAAAAAGCAAGAGGGATTGATGCAGTCCTTCACAGAGCAACTATCGTGACAGGAGTTCTGTTCTTCGTTTTCGCTTTCTTGGCGACATATATTCTCGGGTAAAACAAAATGATGCACATAAGACCGCGCCTATTTTAAGCGCGGTTTTTCTATTTATTCCCCTGCTTCCATGATCTGCATGCATGGAAAGGAAATGCCACTTCTTCTTGCATTTGATAAAATAGAAACGATTGTGTAAGAGAATGAAATTGCGTAATTAGGACAATGATGAAGGTAAGGAGAGAATGACATATGAAAATCAAACAACCTCAGCCATTTACGTTTGAAGGAGGAGAACGTGCGGTATTATTACTACATGGATTCACGGGGCATTCTGCCGATGTGAGAATGCTGGGACGATTCCTTCAAAAGAACGGATATACGGCTCATGCGCCCATTTACAGAGGGCACGGCCGTGAACTGGAAGCTTTGATCGATGCAAGACCGGAGGATTGGTGGAAGGATGTACAGGATTCCTTAAACCATCTAAGGGATTCCGGTTACGAGAAGATTGCAGTCGCTGGTCTTTCCCTAGGCGGTGTGCTCGGATTGAAAACCGCTTATTCCGAACCGATTAAAGGTCTTGTTACGATGTGTGCACCGATGTTCTTCGATAACGAAAAACAGCTCACACAAGGATTTGAATTCAAAGCAAGACAGTACAAACAACTGGAAGGCAAAGATAAAGAAACGATTGATAAAGAGGTAGCTGAGCTGCTCGATGAATCGTCTGAAATGTTCAAACAACTTGGCGCTTTTATCACAAGCGTACACGATGAAGTCGACCAAATCTACACACCGACTTTCGTTGTCCAGGCTGCACAGGATGACATGATCAACACAGATAGTGCTGACTACATCTATGAGCAGGTGGAAGCAGATCAAAAAGATATTAAATGGTACAAAAACTCCGGGCATGTCATTACGATGGATAAGGAAAAGGAACAGCTTCACGAAGATATACTTGAATTCCTTGAATCATTGGATTGGTCATAAACACCGGAGTCTTGTCCTTCATTTAAAAGGAGGTAAGACAAATTGAGTTCAGAATTAAAGCAGAAGATATTAGATTTATTCCAGGAGCATATTTCCAAACCATTATCCGTCGAAGAATTGCAGGATGCATTGGAACTTGATGGGGCTGATTCATTTAAGGAATTAATGAAGACGCTGAACAGTCTTGAAGAGGAAGGGGAGCTCGTTCGTACTAGGAAAAACCGCTTCGGTCTACCGGAGAAGATGAATTTGATCCGTGGCCGAATCCAAATGCATGCCAAAGGTTTCGCATTCCTCATTCCTGATGAGGAAGACAAAGATGATGTGTACATCCATCATTCCGATTTGAATTCTTCCATGAACAATGACAAAGTACTTGTTCGAATTGAGAAGCGGAAGGAAGATGGAACAAGGCCGGAAGGTGCGGTTATCAGAATTCTTGAAAGAGCGACAACCCGCGTGGTGGGGACCTATGAATCCAGCCGCAATTTCGGTTTTGTCATTGCGGATGATAAACGTATCCCTAATGATATTTTCATTCCGAAGGGACAGACGAATGGTGCGGTGGACGGCCATAAAGTCATCGTCAATATCACCAAATTCCCTGAAGGGCGTATGAGTGCGGAAGGTGAAATTGTTGAAATACTTGGTCACAAAAATGACCCGGGTATCGATATCATTTCCATTATATATAAGCACGGAATTAAGGTGGACTTTCCGGAAGAAGTGCTGCAGCAGGCAGCGGATACACCGGAGACAATCAGTGAAGATGAAATTAAGAACCGTCGGGATCTTCGTGATGAAACGATCGTTACGATTGACGGGGCGGATGCGAAGGACTTGGATGACGCGGTTACAGTGAAGAAACTGGATAACGGCCATTTCAAACTCGGTGTTCATATCGCAGATGTTTCCTATTATGTCAAAGACGGATCTCCTATTGATAAAGAAGCGAGGGAACGCGCGACCAGTGTGTATTTGGTGGATCGGGTTATTCCTATGATTCCTCACCGGTTATCGAATGGAATCTGCTCTCTGAATCCTCAGGTGGACAGGTTGACGTTGTCCTGCGAGATGGAAATCGACAGCAGCGGTGAAGTAGTCCAACATGAAATTTTCCAAAGTGTGATCAAGACAAATGAACGAATGACATATAAAGATGTAAACAGCATTCTTGAAGATGAGGATGAGGAACTCATTAAGAAATATGAGAGCCTTGTACCGATGTTCCGGGAAATGGAAAGACTGGCCAGCACGCTGCGCGGAAAACGCATGGGACGCGGAGCTATCGATTTCGATTTCAAAGAAGCCGGCGTCGTTGTGGACGAAGAAGGAAAAGCAGTCGATGTCAAGCTTCGGGAACGGTCGGTGGCAGAGCGTTTGATTGAAGAATTCATGCTTGCAGCCAACGAAACCGTTGCGGAGCACTTCCACTGGATGGAGGTCCCTTTCATTCACCGGATTCACCAGGACCCGGATGAAGAGAAACTGCAAAAGTTCTTTGAATTTGTAGCAAACCTGGGCTATGTCGTGAAAGGCTCTGCCGAGAGTGTTCACCCGCAGGCGCTGCAGAAAGTGTTGGAAGAAGTCAAAGGGACGCAGGAAGACATGATCATATCAAAACTGATGCTCAGATCCATGCAGCAGGCTAAGTATGATCCGCAGAGCCTTGGACACTTCGGTCTTGCAACGGATTTCTATACGCACTTTACATCTCCGATCCGCCGTTACCCGGACTTAATTGTGCATCGCCTGATCCGCACTTACCTTGTAGAAGATAAGCTGGATTATAAGACGCGTAAGCATTGGAAAGATCAAATGCCGGAGATCGCCCGCCATTCGTCCGAAATGGAACGGGCGGCAGTTGATGCCGAACGGGAAACAGATGATTTGAAAAAAGCGGAATTCATGCAGGATAAAATCGGGGAAGAGTTTGAAGGTGTCATCAGTTCCATCACCAGTTTCGGTATGTTCGTTGAATTACCAAATACAGTGGAGGGCCTTGTTCATGTTAGTACTTTAACAGATGATTACTATTCCTTCCACGAAAACCAGTTCGCTATGATTGGAGAAAGGACCGGGAACGTCTTCCGTATTGGAGATGAAGTCACCATCCGTGTGACGAATGTAAATCTTGATGAACGGGTTGTGGATTTCGAAATTGACGGTATGAAGCCCCGTAAACAGCGTCCCCGTCCGGAGCGTCCAAAGCAGATTAAATCCAAAGGACCGGAACGGAAGAAAGATAAGAAGAAAAACAAGCAAAAAGGAAACAAACCATTTTATAGAAATAAAGGCGTTCCTAAAAAAGGAAGCAAGAAAAAGAAAAAATAACAAAAAAGCGTCCATTGCGGACGGCTTTTTTGTTTAGGCACTGAGTTTGTTCTGTACGTTCTCGATGTCTTTTTCGTTGAGGTGACGGGCAGAGGTCTTTAGGTCTACATCGACATAGCGCGCCCATTGAGGCAGCTCCTGCTCGTCGATCAAATGATTGTTCAAAACCTCGCCGTTGTGTTCTGCGCAGATTTGGTAGGAAACGAACAGTCTGCCCTGCATCAGTTCACGATCGTGAGAAACGGAAACAATCGTCCAGCGGTCTTTTTCTACCTGCTCCCAGTCGTCTGCGAGAGCGTCTGTCGTGGAGAGTTGATAGATAGCCGGTTCATTGTGATCGAAGAAGCTTATCGTTCCTTGTTCGTCTTTTGTTATATATCCAGCACTTGTCCATGAAGTACGTCGTAATGCATTACCTTCGTCCAACAGCTGTACGGCTTGAATAAAGTTCATTTTATCATTTATCCTTTCTGGAGAAGAAGTTTCACCATCAGGATTTTAAAGACTAAACCCACTCGTGTCAATACTTACAGGTTGATTTCATTAAAAAGTCAAGATGGTTCCGCTTCCATTGTCCGTACAGGATCCAAGGGTCCTGAAATTCAAAGGCAGTCGTGTTTGGGATGGTTTGGAAGCCTGCTTCGGTAAAGTCAAACCAGCACCCATCATTTTCGCTGTTCTTCTTCCAGTACTCCAGCACGGTTTCATAAAAACCGGGTTGATGAAAAGCATCATCCCAACTGTATTTCACATGGGCATATGCTTCACCTTTTACATCATTTCTAATGATCATAAAACGATCCTCTGCTTTGTTTATGTAGAAAGAGGAAGCTTTCATGTAAGCATCTGTAAAGAATACCTCGTCGTAGGGAAGGGGATAGTAGCATTCATAAGGGAAAACCTTTGAAACGTACTGCATCAGAAGGCTGCGTTTATGAGAGGGATCGGTGACTTCCTCCCAGACAGGCCCTGGTGTGTGCCCTTTCAAGTGCTCTGGTTTCTTAAGAATGACGGCATGAGTAACCGATTCACCGTGAAAACCGAGTTTGGAAAATACTCTTCTCGCTGCTTTGTTGTTTATTTGTGTGTGCCCTCCGAACCAACGGATATTCTCATTTATTTGAAAATCTTCAATAACGCGGGAAAGCAGGTTGGTGGAGCAGCCCTTTCCTTGGTGCCGTCGGTCACTCCGCAGCCGCCCCAGCATCGCATAACGTCCCTTGCCATATAGACTGATGCCGCAGATGGAAAGGAGGGCATCGTCTTCAAACATCCCGTACAAGTACTCGCTATCCGATTCCACTAAACGTGGAAAGATACGCAGCACGTAATCATCTTCTATTCCTGTATCCATTCGCTTAAAGACATCATAGTCGTTTCGTGTTAAGCGCCTTATATCAGCCATCGCTTGTTCTCCTTTTCTATATATACATCCATCTTCTCATATGCCGTTTAAAGAAGTCTATTCTAATAAATCAGATAATTGCGACGTTCGTTTGGAATTGGAAACAACGGGTACATTTGGTACAATAGAAGGTACGCGAAAGAGGAGGAAAGCTTATGCCTAAGGGAAACGGAAAGACATTAGCACAAAATAAAAAAGCACGTCATGATTACCATATAGAAGAGACGTTTGAAGCGGGCATTGTCCTTCAGGGCACGGAGATCAAGTCGATCCGTAATGGACGCCTAAATTTGAAAGACAGCTTCGCCCGGATTAATAAAGGGGAAGTGTTTCTCCATAACATGCATATTTCGCCTTATGAACAGGGGAACATCTTCAATCACGACCCGACTCGGGCGCGTAAACTGCTTCTGCACCGAAAAGAAATCAACCAGCTTATTGGTCAGACCCAGCAGAAAGGGTATTCGGTCGTACCGCTCAAAGTCTATATAAAAAACGGGGTAGCGAAGGTTTTAATTGGACTCGGTAAAGGGAAGAAGAAATATGACAAACGGGAAGACTTGAAGCAGAAACAGCAGAAGCGGGAAATTGACCGCGCCATGAAAGACAGCCTGCGGTAGCTCCGGGTTGAAAAAATAAATGTTTCTGTTATAATAATATTTGTCGTCAATATGACATTGGATACAGCTTGACTGTACTCCCTTTTAATCCTAACGGGGACGTTACGGATTCGACGGGGATAGGTCGAGCTCGGGTCGCGAGTCGAGCGACGTCTCGTAAACCGTCATTTGCCTATAATAACTGGCGAATCTAAACAAAACCTAGCTGTAGCTGCGTAAGTAGTCTATAGCTGATCCTTCCCGGCATCGCCCATGTGCTGGATGAAGGGTCTCAAACTGAAGTGGGCTACGCGTTTCTCCACCGCCTGAGGAGAGACGAAGAGACTAATCAGGCTAGCTCCTCGGAAGCCTGTTGATAGGCCGAAGAGGTAGTGAATGATAATATATCAACTACGCCCGTAGAAGCCCGAGTGCCGATATCTCCGGACGTGGGTTCGACTCCCACCGTCTCCACCAATACATACTATTGGTGGTTTTTTATGCTTAAAAAACAGAAAGCTGCCCCTGAAGGAGCAGCTTTTTTTATTCTCTTGTCACAGGCAGCGTCATGCAGCGTATTCCACCACCGCCTTTTTCCAGTTCATCAACATCAATTTCAATCAGCCGCTTCTTTCGGAAGACATCTTCTTTAAGAATTTTTTTGTTGGCTTTCGTACTGATCAGGATGGTTTCCGGATCCAAATTAAGAAAGTTAATATCTGCGACAGTATGCTTTACATCATCGGTCCACACGGGGGAATAACCGTGACGCTCAAGGAAGGGGCCTGTCATCATATACGAAGCACCATCCTCCTTCCATACTTCCACAGGAAAGAAACGCATGTAGCTTTTGCAGAGGATGGAAGTCGCACCTATGATGGCGCAGTTCATATCCAAGTGCATTTCCGCTCCTTGTCGGGGCAGATCAATGATACCGACTTCTGAGAATCCGCTTGCAAGCAGTCGATCTTTCAAAAGTCGTGCGCTCTCGTGACTGGAGCGTAATCCTACATTGATAAAGACGGCATCTCTGCTGAGAAGGAGAACATCTCCAAATTCGAGCGCGTGCAGAGGATCGTTCCAGTCAACAGAATATTGGTCAGGACTTGTCCATTTCTCAAAAAGAGGATGCGCAAGCCGGTATTCCGGCCGTCTTAGAGAGGTGCCAGCTTCACCAGGGATGAATATCGATCCGAAACTGCAGGCAAGATCTCTTGTGAAATAACGGTTGATTAATTGTTTATGGGTGTTTTGGTCCTCTTTAGACAAGTAATTGCAGTAGTTGATCACTTCCACACCCTCTGTCTTCATCGCATCCACCATGCCTTCGAAAGAGGCCCTAGCTTTGTCGGATTGGACGGGCTTTTCCCACTGCACATAATCCGCAGTTTTCTGATCGGGAATATCGAGACAGGATGGTGTACAGACGATGACAGTCTTCAAACGATCAAATTCATTCCAGCAGTTCGGATTCAGCATAACACGTTCCCCCTGGTCATTTTTAAATTTAGTTTGTCCCTACGTGCTTTATCCATTCGTTTACATAAACTTCTCATTTCCCCTAAGACTAAGAAATAAAAAGGGGGAGAAAACCGTGGATGGAAAGCTGACTTGGTGGCAGATGTCCTTCATAGGCGTGGGCTGTATTATCGGAACAGGATTTTTCTTAGGGTCAAGCATAGCGATAGAACTGGCCGGGCCGTCGGTCCTTGTTTGTTATCTGGCAGCCGGAATCGGTACCTATATCGTTTTTCACGCCCTTGCTTCTATGACGGCACACCATCCAGAGAAAGGGTCCTTCCGTACGTATGCGAAACAGGCATTTGGAACGTGGGCGGGATTTGGGAACGGTTGGCTGTACTGGTGCTCCGAAATGCTTATTATGGGGAGTCAATTAACTGCCTTAGCAATATTCGCCAGGTTCTGGTTCCCGAATGTGCCTCTTTGGTTGTGTGCGGCCTGTTTCGCGGTGCTTGGTCTGAGTGTGTTGTGGATCGGTACACAATTAATTGAGAAACTTGAGAATATATGTGGGCTGATTAAATTGGCAGCACTCGTCATGTTTCTTATCTTAGCGATTGTCGCTCTCTTCGGGGGCTTTGAGGAATCCGCCGGACAAACCCTTTCCTCTCCGCTGGAAGAATTTTTCACGCAGGGGTTCAACGGGATATGGGCAGCTCTGATCTTTTGTTTTTATGCCTTTGGTGGAATAGAAGTGATGGGGCTGATGGCAAAGGAATTAAAAGATCCTAAGGACGCATTAAGGTCGGGTAAGTGGATGCTTCTTGCGTTGACGGTCCTCTATATTCTGGGGTTCTGGCTTGTTATGGAGATTGTTTCGTGGGCAGCGATATCGCCCGATGAGAGTCCTTTTCTTTCGGCCTTGAAGACGTTCTCCCTTCCGTTGGTCCCTGATATCTTCAACGGTCTTTTGATTGTTGCCGGATTTTCGACGATGGTCGCCTCGCTGTATGCTGTCACTACGATGTTAATGACTTTAAGTGAGGAGGGGGATGCTCCGGCTCGGTTTAAGGAAGAGAAATCGGGAAGGGTTTCCGGAGCAGCATTCTTGCTTACTGTGATCGTGGTCGCCGCTTCGGTTATTCTCGCCGTCTGGCTGCCTGAGACGATCTTCGAGTATATCACCACGGCTGCGGGACTGCTCCTTCTTTATAACTGGGCATTCATCCTCCTCTCTTATTATAAATTAATGGCTCGGGCATGGTTTGCCAAGATCAGGGTTACAACCGGTCTCCTGCTTCTATTGTCAGCGGTGACAGGTACACTTCTTGAAAAGATTGCAAGAACCGGCTTTTATGTAAGTCTGCTGTTTCTCATTGTGATCGCAATTGCCACCTATATAAAGCAAAAACAGTCTCCGATCATGAAGTCATGATCGGAGACTGTTCCATTTCTGTTTCATTGCCATAAACGGGCACTTAGAAGGCGAGGTATTCTCTTCTGCCAGGAAATATTGTTTCCATTCGTGGTTATTCTCTTCTCCGTACCACTTAAGGGAAGGGTGGATAGGGAGGTCATCATAAATAGAAAGACGTTTCCTTATAACATTCTGCAGTTTTCTCCCTAGCGGAGTGGAGGCGTTTATTTTTTCAAATACAAAGCGGGGCTGGAAGGCGAGAAGCAGATAAGGAAAGTGTCTGCTCTTCCTTCGTTCGTGAGCGGGAGTCGCGCAGAAAGCGAAGTAAGGCTCTCCGTCGTAACAGAATTCCCAGGCAGGATCTGATGGATCAAGTGGGATATGTTCGGGCCATTCTCTTTCGTCCGCAGCGTGACATTCATTTAGAAGGTTCCAGAACAACGACTCATAATCTTTGATTTGATAAGAATGGAGGCAAGGCTCACACAAAACGACAAGAGAAGCGTAATCACCCGTTTCTCTTGAAATTGTTCCGTATTGCTTTAAAATTTGTCCAAGTGTTTCCGGCGCAGCGGATCCGCTTGGATCGGATAAAAATGCGAACCGCAGCATATCCGCTTTGAATCCTTGGATACCGGGAACACATGGATAGGGGCTCTCTCTGGAGAGCATCATTTCGGAAAAGCTTGTGAAGGCTTTAGACTGCCAAGTGGTTCGTTCCGGAGCATTCTCCAGTTCTGTTTTTCTGTAAAGCATAAACAAGCGCGCTCCTTCCTGGGGATACATACCTATCGTATGGAAGGAGGAGAATGAGGGTGTTTGTCTATCCGAAAATCATTCGGTATGCTTGAAAGCCAAAATACACTCCGAAGCCCATCAGCATGATTCCGGACGTAATGGATACGCCGCGAAGCAGTCGTCCGGTGAGTAGACGGCGTGCGCCGGATGCGGCGAGTGCCATCAGGATGTCCCATAACATGATGCCGAGAAATATGCCGCCGCTGTATAGAAGTATCTCTGCGTCATCATATCTGGACGAAACCTCGGCGAGAATGGAACCGTAAATCCCCATCCAAAACAGAATGTTCAAAGGATTTGTCAGGGCCATAAGGAAGCCTGTCCGAAACGATTTCCTTTTCGAGCTGCCGGATATGTGCTCCTCTTCGTTCCACCCTCCGGAGGAGTGGATACTTTCCACTCCCGTATAGAGAAGAACGAAAGCCCCGAACGACCAGAGGAAACTCTTAACAAGAGGGAAATCGACATACTGGGCCAGTCCAAGATAAATAAGCAGCATAAACAGGGCATCTGCTGCCATCGCTCCGATTCCGACAAGCCATGCATGGAGAAAACCGTAACGAACTCCTTTGTCCAACTGGGCGGCGTTAATAGGACCGAGGGGAGCGGATAGGGAGATGCCGAGTAGTATGTAACTGAAAAACATCCAATTCCTCCTTTATGGGAGCGGTTGTTTCTATTATACGATGCTTCTTTTCAACATATGAAAGAGGAAAGAGGCCCGGGCAGCCGGATCTCTTTCCTGTAGATCAGTGCATTTGGTTTTGGGACTGCACCGTCGTATAGCTTTGCAGCATTTGATTCATGTCCTGCTGCTGCAGCTGCGGCACTTGGTAATAGCCATGTTTGTTCTGATAAAGAAAAATCTCATAGCTCATTTCAATGAAGTTGGGAACGCTGTCTGCGATGACACGACGAAGAACGGGGTTTGTCATCTCAAGCGCGGTCATGGAAAGGAGTGTTGCAAGTCCTTTCGTTTGGCCGAGCATATAGGCGGAAAGACCATTCTCAGAAAGATCATTGACAGACTGATTCGGCTTTTTCGGTTGCCCAGGCTTGATTCCATAGACGACTTCATTACTCTGCTGCATTTTATACTGCTGTGTGTCTACAGATGGATCCTGTCCGCTGCGGAAGCTTTCCACAATGGTATTGTAGAGCTGAGTGACGAACATTTCCTGACGCTTTAAAATATCCCTCAACTCTTGATCCTTTATATGCTGGTCGTACATTTGATACTGGTCGAGCATCGTTATGATTCCAGCAATGACTTCATGAGCGTCAAACAGCTCATGCCCTCCATGGGCCTGGCTCGTATGGTTCGTCGGCATTTGCGCCTGTTGTTGGGCTTGGTTTTGAGTTACGTTCATAGATACATCCTCCTTAAGATCTTGGTACATCTTATGGATTCCCAAGCTGGCTGTATTCATGAATAGTAAATGATGCATAGTATTTTGGAAGCGATTTCAGCGCATGTATGGACAAGCTGTCTGAAAATGGTATACAATTATAAATAAGTGATTACATAAAAGGGAGTAAATGCAATGAAACCGTTGATGAAGAGAATATTCGTTGTTCTTATATCCGTTATGACATTGGGGATGTATGTCCCTCCCATTCATATAGATGCAGATGCTGCAGAGAAGAAACATATCGCAGGGGAAGGGTCCATTAAAGAACAGAGCGGCCTTCTTTCCGAAGAAGAACTTGATTTAGACGCACCGCCGTTCGAAGCGCAGACATCAGAGCAGCGTATTCAACAATTAACGGAGTCTGCGAAATCACAGACGGTGATCAAGATGGGACCAAGAATTATAAAAAAAGTGGACGCTGATATGACTTCGGAGATTCTTCCGAAAATAGAAGAGGTCGTCACAGATCTTTTGGTGAACGCCGGGGATGAAGAAGTACCATATTTGGAGATAACAGAAGAGCCGACAGCAGGTTATGGAGAGAAGATATTTAATGTATATAACCAACGGACAAAAGAAGAAATAGCCAGATTCCATGTCCGCAGAGATAAACGGCCGGGCGAAGGGTACTGGTTCAATTTCCATTACCATTTGAAAGATGATCAATTTGTTAAGCACCATCAAATCGGTGAGGTATACTGGGAGAAGAATACTCCCCCGAAATGGATGTCCTAAGTATTTTATTTCTTACCTGAGTGAAGTATGAGGCGTGATAAAGAAGGAGGCCGTAACAGGGCCTCCTTTTTTAGTTCTGTTCCTTTATAAAATCCGTTTGCGTCCAACACCTGTTCATTTGAATTCCGTGGCCCTCTGCGTACTCATCACCCCAGCGGCACATCGCGTACAAAGCAGGCTGCAGACCGCGGCCGAGATCTGTCGTTGTATATTCTACCCGCGGGGGTACCTCATCATAAACAGTGCGTTCCACCAAGCCGTGTTCTTCCAATTCCCTTAATTGCTGTGCCAGCATCTTACGTGTGATTCCCGGCACGGATCGCTGCAGTTCGTTGAAACGCTTCGTACCCTCGTTCAAGTTCCATAACAGAAGCACCTTCCATTTCCCTCCAATGATATCGATGACGAGATCGATGGCGCATGTATATTCCGGTTGTAATTTCTTCATATTCATTCCTCCAAATAAACCGCCTATGTTACTGTCTGGTAACTACGTTACGGAAAAGTGCCTTCTTGTCCGCAGACCGGCATCTGTTTTAGTATAGAGGATGAAAGTGTGAATGTTAAATAAAGGAGTGTCATCATGAAAGCATTGGTTCTTAAGAATAAAAATAAATGGCGTGAGATGCAGATAGAAGAAGTGATTACCCCGGATCCTGGCAATGGAGAAGTACTGGTGGAGGTACAGGCGGTAGGACTGAATCCAGTGGACTATAAAACAGGTACGAACGGCAACCCGGCATGGAGTTATCCTCATATTCTCGGGTTGGACGTTGCGGGTACGATTGCCGGGGTCGGAGAGGATGTACAAGGATGGAAAGTTGGAGACCCGGTCGTCTATCACGGGGATCTGCGCACGAGCGGAGGATACTCGGAATTTGATGTAGCAGATGCGGATATTCTGTCCCGCATTCCGTCGGGAGTGTCTTTTGCTGAAGCGGCTGCTCTTCCTACCGCTGGATATACGGCTTACCAGGCTGTCCATCGGAAGCTTCCTTTAGATCGTGTGAATTC
>NZ_ANPF01000015.1:0-43388 GCF_000328325.1 Halobacillus sp. BAB-2008
TTTACTATTGCCCGGGCAATGGTGCTTTTGTCAGTGATGGAGCTGATATTGTTTGTAAGAGTCTTTCAAGGCAGCTTCAAGAGCGTTGCCGGCTTTACCGAGGTATCCTTCTCTGAGGCTCGCAACAGGTTCTTCCGTGCCGTCTTTCAGGCTGTATCCTTTTAGGAGAGATTTTATATATTCCCTGCCATGATCGGTTGCCAGGGTACAGGAAGCATCAATAATTACCCCGTATTTCCTGTCAATCTCCAGTGTCAATGTCAACGACTCGGAGATGTGATTGGCAGCCATACCTCCGGGGAGCTTTGCGTGTCCCGCTACAAAAATGGTTTTCATTCTATTCCGCCTCTTTCTTCATTTGTTTTCGGTTAACGTGGAAGGACGTCTGTAAACAGCTTCCATCGCCTTCTGCCACTCTTCCCTTTCAGCGGGGGTCAAGTAATGAATCTCAATGGATTCGTCCCTTTTCATCTGCCTCAGATAAGCGTCATTCATTTCAATGGAATGACGTTCGATCCACGCCGTCGTTTCTTCCATAGTTTCGGTCAGTATTTGCTGATGGCTGTCCGTTAACTGTTCCCAAAAGTCTTCATTCATCAACACCACATATCCTAAATACCCATGGTTGCTGATGGTCATGTGTGCTTGTTCTATGTAAAGTTTCTTGGTGTAAATGTTGGAGATTGTATTTTCCTGTCCATCAATGAAGTCGACCTCCAGATTGTTGTAAGTTTCATTGAATGGGAGCTCGCTTGTGCTTGCTCCAAGCGCTTCGAACTGAGCTTTAAGTACTGGACTCGGCATGATCCGGAAGTGCATTTGCTCAAAATCTTCCGGCATGATTAGTGGATGCTTGTTGCTCGTTATCTGTTTAAACCCGTTATACCAGAAGGTCATTCCTTTTAAACCGTCCTCTTCTAACTCTCCGAGCAGTGCTTCACCGGTCGCTCCTTCATATATGGCTTTAACCTCGCTTACATTACGGAAAGCGAAAGGAAGATCGAGAATCTGCCAGCTTGGGAAGTGGATGGTCATTTTGGATGTTGCCGGCGCAATCATTTGGACGTGGCCGCTTTTTAATGCCTCATATTCATTCTTGTCATTGTACAGAGAGCCGTTGGAATATACATTTACTTTTATCTTGCCGGCAGAACGCTCCTCCACAAGCTCGGCGAACTTTCTTGCAGCCATTCCCTTCGGTGTGTTTTCTGCTGCAACATGACTGAAGTTGATAACAACCGCTTCCTTTAATTCTTCCTGTTCGTCGTCATATTCAAGCGACTGGGCAGTCTCACTGAAATCCCGGCCGAAGAATAATGCTGAAGCGATTCCGAGAAAGAGAAGCAGGGCAATCGCCAGAAATGATTTCAATGAGAATCCCCCTCTTGAAATCGTTTACAACAGTGTACCATAGATTTACTTTTAAGTGATACACTAGAAGAAGTGATGGAGTGAAGGAGCTTATGTATGCCAGTGAAACAAATGCCGATCCGGTGGAAGATTACCATTCTGTCTTTTGGGATTGTCCTGTTCTCCATCTTAATCGGAGGAATCGTCATTATCGGTAATGCCGTCAAGTCGCAGGAGGAGTCTTTAGGGGAACGGTCCCTTATGACAGGTAGAACGGTCGCTAACCTGCCGGCAATAGAAGATGGGTTGAGAGAATCAGAAGGGTGGAAAGTCATTAACCCGATTGTCGAACAAATCCGGATGGTCAATCAATCAGATTACATCGTCGTTTTGAACATGAATCGTATCCGCTACTCCCATCCCATGGTTTCCAAACTCGGGACAGCTTCTGCCGGGAAGGATGAAGGGCCTGCCTTCGCAGAACACAGCTATGTCTCCAAAGCCAAGGGTGATTCAGGGATTGCCGTACGAGGATTCGTCCCCGTCATGAATGAGAATCATGAACAGATCGGGGTAGTCATCGTCGGGAACCTGCTTCCTTCCTGGTTTGATATTCTTGGGGTGGTTAAAGGGGAGATATTGTTCGTATTACTTCTAACTTTGAGCTTCGGCATCGTCGGTTCCTGGATGCTCGCCCGCCATTTGAAAGAAGGGACCTATCGTCTTGAGCCTCATGAAATTGTTCAGCTGCTCGTAGAACGAACAGCTGCCTTTCAGGCGATGAATGAAGGGATCATTGCCATTGACAAGGAAGGCCGGATCACTATCATGAATGAGAAAGCAAAAGCCATCCTTTCTCTACAGGGAGATTACCTGAATCAGCATTGGAAGCGTGTTATTCCGGATGTAGGAATTGTCCATTCATTAGTGACCGGGGAGCAGGTAAGAAACAAAGAAGTTCGAATGGATCAGACAGTTATTCTAAGTACTTCCATACCGATTAGGATTGAGGAGGAAATCGTCGGAGCTGTCATGGTATTTCAAGACCGTACGGAAGTAAAAGAGCTCGCTGAAGAACTGACGGGAGTCAAAGCGTTTGTGGATGCGTTAAGAATACAGAACCATGAACACCTGAATAAACTACATACCATTGCAGGGTTGATTCAACTGGACAAGAGAGAAGAGGCGTTGGATTTTGTTTTTGATACATCGGAAAATCAGGAACGTTTATCCGGGTTCCTCATGCAGCGTTTTCCTCATTACAGCATTGCCGGTCTGCTTCTCAGTAAAATATCGAGAGGTCTGGAGCTTGGAATCGAGGTTACATTGGATGACTACAGTGAAATGCACGTTTTTCCTCCTTTATTGGATCAGCACGATTTCGTCATTATAATCGGCAACTTGATTGAGAACGCCTTCCAATCGTTTGACGGAATCTATAAAGAACAGAAATGGTTGGATATTTCTGTGATTCAGGGGCGATGTTCCTGTGTGATCTCAGTAGAAGACAACGGCAGAGGAATGACAGAAGAGGAACGGATTCGGATGTTCGACAAAGGGTTTACAACGAAGGAGACGGGATCCGGAATCGGTCTGTTTTTGGTGAAACAGATCGTGGAGAAGGGACGCGGGGACTGGGAGGTTGTTACCAAACCTGGAGAAGGAACGAGTGTCTTGTTAACCATACCGATGGAAGGAGAGGTATCATGAGTGTGAAGCCAGTAATTAATGTGTTGTTAATTGAGGATGATCCGATGGTGCAGGAAGTCAATCGCCAGTTCATTGAGCAGGTGACTCCCTTTCAAGTCATCGCGACAGCAGGGAATGGGAGAGAAGGAGTGGAACTGGCTGAGAAGTTGTCTCCGGATCTGATTGTACTGGATGTGTATATGCCGGAGAAAGATGGGAAGCAGACCATCAAGGAAATCAGGCGCATGCCTTTCCCTCCGATATCATTGTCATCTCAGCAGCGAAGGAGAAAGAGACGGTACGGGCTATGCTGCGGTACGGGGTGCATGATTACATTATGAAACCTTTCAAGTTTGAAAGGCTTCAGCAGGCATTGCTGTCTTACCATTCTTATTACAGCAAAACAACCGGTGAGGGGGACTTGGGTCAAGATCAGTTGGACACCTTTTTAAAAAGAGAAAAAAAGACTAGAAACGAAACACTGCCCAAAGGGTTGAATGAGAAGACGCTGGACCAAGTCCAGGAGTATATACAAAGTCGATTGGACGCTCTGTCTGCGGAAGAAGTTGCGGACGGACTGGGTATGGCACGCGTGACTGCTCGACGTTATTTGGAGTATCTTCAAAAGCAGGGCGTGGTTACTTTGGATCTTCAGTACGGAGGTGTGGGAAGACCAGTCAACCGCTATCGCTATAATTAGAAGGAGAGAGAATGATATGGGAGACTTCCCGAAGCTCGTAACAGAACGTTTGGTTTTAAGAGAAGTATCGGATGGAGACGCAGGAGATATGTTGGAATACCTGTCGGATGAAGAGGTGGTTGCACACCTCGGATTAGCTCCATCGATCACAGTTGCTGATGCCCGGAAGGAAGTGGCATGGTACCGAAAGATTAGAAAAGAAGGTACCGGCATCCGGTGGGGAGTGACAAGGAGAGAAGACGATAAGGTCATTGGTAGCTGTGGTTATCTCCATTGGAAGAAGGAGCATTATCGTGCCGAAATCGGCTTTGAATTAAGCAGATCTCATTGGAAAAAAGGAATTGCTTCAGAAGCACTGGAGGCCGTCCTTGATTATGGATTTGAAACGCTGGGTTTAGAACGGGTGGAGGCATTGATTGAACCGGATAATACTGCCTCCAGACAGATGGTCACCCGTCATGGTTTCATGAAGGAAGGAGTGCTCAGGAATTATGAATATACACTTGGGAAATTTGATGATCTTTGCATATATTCCATATTGAAAGGTGACAAAAGACTATATAAAAGATAAGGCGGTTCCAGAAAAGGAGTCGTCTATTTTTATGACCAAAAAGACCAAAATGTCCAATATGGTCAAAAGGTTCCCTTCCCTTAATGAAAGCGTTATCATAATTTTTAGAAAATTAAGAAACGGAGGATGGTTTGATGAAGAAATACATATGGTCTGCAGTCATGTTTTTATCGTTGGTACTTCTTGCTGCTTGCGGCGGGGGATCGGAAGGGGCTTCTGGAGAAGGTGGAGACGGTGCGGAATCGATTGTCTTTGGCACAGGTGTACATCGGGTTCCTATTATCCGATCGGAGGTGCTTTAAAGCCTGTCCTGGAAGAAAGTGAATTAATCAGCAACGTGACGGTCGAATCCACAGGAGCATCTGTGGCTAACATTCAGAATATCAAGGACAGCCTGAATCAAATGGCCACGATCATGAGTGATGTCGGCTATGACGCGATAGAAGGAATAGGGCAGTTTGAAGGGAATTCCGTCGACGTCCAAGCCATGGCAGGCATGTATCCGAACGTGGTACAGATTGTGGCTTTGAAAAGCAGCGGTATTTCCACGGTTGAAGATTTGAAGGGGAAGAAAGTCGGTGTCGGTAAGGTAGGATCCGGAGTAGAGCAAAGTGCGAAGAAGGTGCTGGAAGCGGTCGATCTTAGTTATGATGACTTATCCAAGGTCACCCATACCGGCTATGCGGACAGTGTGCAGGAAATGAAAAACGGCAACCTGGATGCCGCCTTCTTTACGTCCGGCGTACCCAACAGCAACATCACTGATTTAATGCAGCAGACGGATATTACTTTCGTCGAAATCAGTGGAGCGACGGCGGATGCATTGATGGAGAAGTATCCTTTCTATAAACCGTATACGATCGAAGCCGGCGACGAGGCTGTTTATGACTTGTCTGACGCAGTGGAAACGGTAGGCATCCAGAACATGATCATCGTTTCTAAGGATTTGAGCGAGGACGTCGTCTATGATATGACGAAGCGCTACTACGACTATCTTGGTTCAGAGGAAGTGTCCATTGGTGTACTGAAGCAGTTGGAACGTGAAGAAATCGCAAAAGGCTTGATTGCACCTCTTCATCCTGGGGCGAAAAAATTCTATGAAGAAGAAGGCATTCTGGAGTGAAGGGGAAGGGCATCAACAGGGTGCCCTTTTTTCCATCGATGACCGGATATGTCCGAGCAGTAAATGTCGCTGCTGTCTGTTTTCTTCTTCTGACATTACAAGTCCATACGCTTACCGTTTCTTCGGAAAGCATGGAGGAGTGTTTTTTTATAAAGGATGGTACGGAGCTGTCCATCCGGTGGACACATTCCGTAGAAAATGAAGATTGGGAAGAGACGTTTCTCATGGAACAGGATAAAATCCGATTGATTAATACAAGGTTTAAAACCTTCGGGGCGGGTGTGCCCAATGATATTGGTACAGAGACATATGTGAAGGACGGCTGGGTCTACATGGAAGGGATCTCCCGAAACATTGGTGAACAACTGATCGTCCGGACGGGGGATCGAACCAACCATCGTCTGCGCATAGGAAACCGGGAGCAGTTGGACTTAGCGTCGGGGGAAGCCTTTAAGATAGCAGGGAATGAGATCTCCCTCTTGTCCATGCTCGTTCGAAATACTATTAAATAAGTAGAGGTGAAAATCATGAACAAGCAGGAAGTAGATGGGAATTTCGATAGAGAAAGTACGACGAGGAGTGCCATTGCCAAACCGATCGCTTTGACGGTATCTGTATTGGCTGTCGCTTTATCTATTTTTCATTTATATACGTCTTATGCAGGGTCTCTGGTAGATATTAAACAGAGGAGCATTCATTTATACACGTTGATGACATTAGGGTTTCTGATGTATCCATTCATCAAGAAGAAAGGGAGCAGAGGGATTCCATTCTATGATTACATAACGGCTGGATTGTCTTTATTTGTAGCAGTATATATGTTGATGACAGCCGAGCGCATTATTCAAACAGGCGGCCAAATTAACGACGTTGATTTCTATGTCGGAATCCTGATCCTCCTGCTTTTGTTTGATATAACAAGAAGGGTGACAGGGTGGGGGCTTTCGCTTTTGGGGCTGGGTTTTCTCATTTATGGCTTTTACGTCAAGCTGTCCGTGTATCCAGAATGGAATCCTGTCGTCATTCAAAGCGTTGCGAAACAAATCATTTCTCAGCTGATCTTCATAACGGAGGGGGTACTGGGTACAGCCGTTGGTGTATCTGCCAGTTACATTATTCTGTTCATTTTGTTCGGAGCGTTCCTTGGTCGGTCCGGCATGGGACAGTTATTTAATGATCTGGCACTAGCTGTAGCGGGACATACGAAGGGAGGCCCCGCGAAAGTAGCGGTCATTGCAAGCGGGTTTCTTGGTTCGATCAACGGTTCTGCCATAGCGAACGTTGTAACGACCGGAACGTTCACCATTCCTTTGATGAAGAAGATTGGTTATAAAAAAGATTTTGCCGGGGCAGTAGAGTCGGCAGCAAGTGTGGGCGGGCAGATTCTGCCGCCGATCATGGGTGCAGCGGCCTTTATTATGGCCGAAAACTTGAATGTCGCCTATACAAAAATCATTTTGGCGGGAATCATACCAGCCCTTCTGTTTTATGTCGGCATTCTGCTGCAAGTCCATTTCCGTGCATCGAAACGAGGGTTGAAAGGAATCCCTAAAAGTGAACTTCCTTCATTACGAGCCGTGCTGGCAGAAAGAGGTCATTTAATTGTTCCGATGTTGACACTGCTGTATCTCCTTTTCTCAGGGAAAACACCGTTTTATGCAGCATTCTGGTCCATTATTGCAACGGTTGTCATTGCGGGATCGAAGCGGATGATTCCGGTTATCCTTGGAGTATCGCTGTTCTTGATTTTTCAGCCTCAGCTGTCTGCTCTCCTATCAGGCGGGTCTATGCCGAACGTACGGGGAGACTGGTGGGAGCTGCTTCTCATTCTTGCTGTCCCGCTCGTTATAAATCTTTGGAGAAAGTGGCTGAAGATCGAAGGCGATGAAGTCACCATCATCGATTGCCTGAAGGCTCTGGAAGATGGAGCGAAGACCACTGTTCCGGTAGCCATTGCATGTGGAGCCGTAGGAATTGTGGTGGGTATTGCGTCCCTCACCGGTGTGGCGCTTGAGATTGCCAACAGCATTGTCAGTATCGGAAGCGCCGTGAACAGTCCGCTTATCCAATTGCTGATAACCTTGGTCCTTACGATGATTACATCCATTGTCCTGGGAATGGGGCTTCCAAGTATTCCAACCTATATTATTACAAGTACGATGGCAGCACCAATCCTGCTTCAGCTTCCATTGTATCGGGAATTGGCGGGATCTCCGGAAACAGCTACGTTTGTCGCCCACATGTTCGTTTTTTATTTCGGGATCTTTGCGAATATTACGCCGCCGGTTGCCCTTGCTGCCTTTGCTGGAGCCGGAATCGCAGGAGGAAATCCGAACAAAACCGGGTTCCAGGCTATGAAACTCGCGATTGCTGGATTCATTGTCCCGTTTATGTTCGTATTCTCTCATGAAATGCTGATGATTGATGCAACGGCAGGAAATATTCTTTTAATTACGATTACATCGTTAGCCGGAGTGTTCCTTCTTTCTGTCATGACGGAAGGTCATTTCAGACAAAGAGTGCCGTTCTGGCTGCGAGCAGTCGCTGGTATAGGAGCATTACTTCTTATCTATCCGGGTATTGTAACAGACATCATGGGGGTCGCTGCTCTGGCGCTTCTGCTTATTACCAGTTCTAAAAAGGAAAAGGCGATCCCGGAACAGCGCTCCGCTTTGTAGTAGAAAGGAGAATGGGAAGATGGATTTGAATTTGGAAGGGAAATCTGTCGTTGTTTTGGCTGCGAGCAAAGGATTAGGGAAGGCTGTAGCAACTGTTTATGCACAGGAAGGTGCGCACGTAGTGATTTCCAGCAGACAGGAAAAAGAATTGAAAAGGACCGTAGAGGGACTGAAAGAAGCAACAGGAAATGAGCACGTCCATTACCATGTTTGTGATGTCACCAAACCGGAAGATATTCGTAGTTTGATGGAAAGAACAGTGGAGCTGAACGGGAAAGTGGATGTGTTAATTAACAATGCCGGCGGTCCGCCGGCAGGAACGTTCGATGATTTCCATGATGAAGATTGGCAGCAGGCCTTCGAATTGAATTTATTGAGTTTCACGAGAGCCATTCGTGCAGTACTCCCTTCGATGAGGAAAGAGGGCGGTGGACGCATCGTCAATATTGCTTCTTCCTCCATCAAGCAGTCTCTCGATCATCTCATTCTGTCCAACACATTTCGTGCCGGTATCGTAGGCCTGTCAAAAAGCCTCTCCCAAGAGCTTGCACCGGATAATATATTGATCAACACCGTCGGCCCTGGCAGGATTGCGACAGAACGCGTCGAGCAATTAGATCAGAAGCGGGCGGATGAATCAGGCGTGTCTGTGGAAGAGTTGAAACAAAAGGCAGAGGGAGCCATTCCTCTGCAGAGATACGGGACACCGGAGGAATTCGCGGCATCTGTTGCCTTTATCGGCTCGTTTGCCAATACGTACATGACAGGGCAGGCCCTGGTCGTCGATGGCGGTTTAGTGAAAGCCTATTGAATACGGAAAACGTCCGAAAGTTTATTCTTCGGACGTTTTTTTATCCTTTTCTTTATTATTATAGTAGTAGGTAAAAGAAGGGAAGGATGCCAGGTGATTACATTACATGATTTTAGAAAGGAAGATTTCACTCAGCTTATCCAGTGGGTGAAATCTCCGGAGTTTCTGATGCAGTGGGCGGGTCCGACTTTCGATTATCCTTTAGATCGAGAGCAGCTTGAAGTTTATAGGAGGGGATCGAACAAAAAGGGTTCAGAAGTGCTCATCTTTAAAGCGGTGGACATGGAGAATGAGCGGGTCATCGGACATATTTCTCTCGGGAGGATCGATCATCATAATAAGTCGGCACGGATCGGGAAAGTATTAATTGGTGAAGAATCATCCAGAGGGAAAGGCTATGCCGGTCAAATGATCGACAGAGTTCTTGCTGTCGCCTTCGATGAACTGGAATTACACCGGGTCAGCTTAGGGGTCTTTGACTTCAACAAAGCAGCCATCTCCTGTTATGAGAAGGCAGGATTCATTAAGGAAGGGTTACATAGAGACAAACAAAAAGTGGGAGAGGAATATTGGAGCTTATGGGAGATGAGTATGCTGGAATCTGAGTGGCGGAGCAGACAATCGGAGATATATATATATACTGAATGGAAAAGCCCCGTCGGGAAGGACGGGGCTTTTGTGTCAGGCTTCTATGGTTTGACGAATGGCTTCACGAGCCGGTTTATATTCATAACCGAGATCGTTTGCTACTGCTTCATAAGTCAAGTGGCCGTTCGCTGTATTTAAACCGTGCTCGATGGCTGTATTTTCTTCTACTGCTTTCACGACACCCTTCGATGCGATTTGGACCGCATAAGGAATCGTCACGTTTGTAAGGGCGATGGTGGACGTACGTGGAACAGCTCCAGGGATGTTTGCGACAGCATAATGGAGGACGCCATGTTTCTCATAGATCGGCTCATCATGTGTCGTGATATGATCGACTGTTTCAAAGTTACCACCCTGGTCGATGGCGACGTCAACGATAACAGAGCCTGCTTTCATTTCCTTCACCATGTCCTCGGTTACGAGTTTCGGTGCTTTCGCTCCAGGAATCAAAACCGCGCCAATTACTAGATCCGCATTTTTAACTGATTCCGCGATATTGAAAGGATTCGACATTAACGTCTGGACATCTCCCCCGAACTGATCATCCAATTCACGGAGACGAGTAGGGTTTAAATCAAGAATGGTTACGTGTGCACCGAGACCGACTGCGATTTTCGCCGCGTTTGTTCCGACGATACCGCCTCCGATGATCACGACATTCCCGCGGGATACACCCGGCACCCCACTCAATAGAATTCCTTTACCGCCGAAAGATTTTTCTAAGTACTGTGCGCCTACTTGTGTAGCCATACGTCCGGCTACTTCACTCATTGGAGTAAGCAATGGAAGCTTATTATCTGCACTTACCGTTTCATAAGCGATCGCTGTCACTTCGTTATCCACCAAGGCTTTTGTTAAGCCCGGCTCAGCAGCGAGGTGAAGGTAGGTGAAAAGGATCAACCCTTTGCGGAAATATCCATATTCTGCAGGCAGTGGTTCTTTCACCTTCATTACCATCTCGGCCTGCTCCCAAACGGATGAAGCGCTTTCAATAATGGTTGCTCCGGATGCAATATATTCTTCGTCCGTGAAGTTGCTGCCAAGTCCAGCTTCTGTCTCGATCAACACTTTGTGCCCGGCTTTCAGCAGGTGAATAACACCGGATGGAGTAATGGCTACGCGGTTCTCGTTGTTTTTAATTTCTTTTGGAATACCGATAATCATGGGATAGGTCCACCTTTCGTAATCGAATGTAAGAAAAGTATATCTCGTCTGACTATTTTTTTGTTTAGGGGAAAGTGAAAAAATGAAAGAGAGGATTTGTGAAAAATCACAAATCCTCTCTTTCGCTTTCCTGTATCAACAAATCTAAATAAAGCATTGTCTTCTGGTTAGTATCCTTAAAATCAATATGGCCAATTTCGCGGATCCGTTTCAAGCGGTAATTCAGCGTGTTTGTGTGTATGTGCATGTGGGAAGCGGCTTTGTGAACATTGCTGTTCATCTCGAGAAAGACCTTTAATGTTTCCAATAGGGAAGAACGGTTTTGTTCGTCGTAAGCCTTCAATCTCATCAAGGAATCATTTTTATAGTTTTCCCGCTTCTGTAAGGAGGCGAGTTCGTTAATGAATTGATAAATACCGAGATCCTGATAGTTATCGACCTCTGCGAGCTTCACAGGAAACTGCTCTTTCAGCTCCAATACCTTCAACGCTTGTTTATAACTGTCCTTAATAGACTGTGGATTATCATAGACCAGTCCGAAAGCACCTTTTAAATCTTCAAATCCAAGCCTTTCCTTCATCTTTTGTGTGAATTCACGAATGAAGGCCTGGCTCATTTTGTTCGCATCTTCTAAGTTGTCGGTTCTCACAAGCAGGATGAGCTGGCGGTCATCAAATATACGGCTGATAATCTTTGTCTGCTGCAGTGTCTCCGATAAATAATAGGCATGACGCTCGACGGACTGGCTCGTGTCTTCTGTAAATTCAAAGACCGCAACACAAAGCTGACCGTACAAATGAAGGCCAAACCGCTTTGCCTGTTTATGAATATCCTCTGAATTGGTGGCGGCTCCGGTCAATAACTGCCAGAAGAATTCTTTTTCGTTTTCTTCGGATTTCTGCTTCTTCGCCTGCTGGCGCTGGAGGTGCTGGGCTACCATTTGAGCTGCTTCGCGAATAGTGGACAAATGATCCGTCGTTACGGTGACCTTATCTGTCTGTGCCCAAATGAAACCAAGGATTTCCTTGTTGTTGCGAACAGACACAGCCAGTCGATTACCTAGCCCAATAGAGTCTATACTGTCGACAATAATAGGTTCGCCGCTTTCGAACAGCTGGGACATGATTCCGTGTTTCCAAAGCCCGTTGACAACATGCTCTGGAACTTTACGCCGCATAATCGTAGCCGTTCGCGCATCGTCGACGTTGGACTCATGCTTGCTGTAGGAAACAATGTGATGGTTTGCATCTTCGATAGTCACGGGACAGCCAAGATTGTCGGCAATTTGATCCGCCATCCCCTCTGGAGAATCCAACATATCTTTATAGGGGTGGTGCTGACGTGTCGAATGTTTCATAGCCGTTCTCCTTCTATAACAATGGTTAGTTCTATTTTATCATGCTTTCTCAGAACAGACATCCGCATTTTTACACTTGATTTATTTGTGTAAATAAACGAACATATATGTTATGGTTTGTTTAAAATGACAAACATAAGAAAACGCATTCATGATAAGCTGAGGTAGTTCAACCGGTTTGAAAGCCTTTACATTTTGTTGAATCACCAGGTGAAGACAGAGTTGGGAGGATGTATGTTTTGATTAGGGTATTGAAAATTGCTAGTGCATTCATTGGAATCATTGTGGGAGCAGGATTTGCTTCCGGTCAGGAAATTCTTCAATATTTCACGAGTTTTGGTACGATCGGTACGATAGGAGCGGTCATTTCAACCGCGCTCTTTGCTTACCTTGGAATGATGCTTACAAAAATAGGGACACGCTTAAAGGCAAAATCTCATAAAGAAGCGATCTACCGCGTAAGCGGAAAATACTTAGGGGTCGTCGTTGATTACGTTATCATTTTCACTTTGTTCGGTATCGGAGTCGTCATGATTGCTGGTGCTGGATCGATACCTAGTCAGCAGTTCGGTCTTTCCCCGTTATTCGGCGTCATTCTTATGAGTGTTATCGTTCTGGCGACGGTTATGTTAAATGTAGAGAAAGTCATTCGGATCATCGGCAGCGTCACCCCATTCCTGGTCGTTTCGGTGGTCGGTGTATCGATATACAGCTTAATCACCATGGACGGGACGTTCTCCGAGTGGAACTCGGTTGCTCAGGAGCAGCCATCGGCCGTTTCCAATTGGTTCATGTCCTCCATTAATTATGTATCTTTGAACTTGGCATTAGGAGCTTCCATGTCTCTATTGATGGGAGGAAATGAAGACGATGAGCGCATTTCTTCTCTTGGCGGTCTTGTAGGTGGACTGGTCCTCGGTCTGATGATCGTATTGAGTCATCTAGCTATGTTCGCTCAAATAGAGGTCGTGGGCACGTATGATATGCCGATGCTGAAGATGGTGGACGATCTCTCTCCTGCCCTCGGAATCCTATATTCCATTATTCTATTCGGGATGGTATTCAATACCGCAGTGAGTATGTTCTTCTCCCTTTCCGCAAGGTTTACGACGGTCGGCACACCTGCCCACCGTAAGTTCGTTACTGTTTCCATCATAGCCGCATTTATCTTAAGCTTTGCAGGGTTTACAAAGCTTGTCAGTATCTTTTATCCGGTAATCGGATACATGGGAATATTTTTAATTCTGGCATTGATTACGGCTCCGTTTCGTTTAAAGCAGGAGATGCACAATCAAGAACGTCGTTCAGCATAGAAACAGGGTAGCCGGGGAATTCGAGTTCCCCGGCTTTTTGCTTTGTTATTTTTGAAATAAAATAACGGAATATAAAAAGGTATATTGACATAAAAATTCAATAAATCTATAATATAGTCAATCATTCCCATTGGAGGTCGTCTATGGAATATGTAATTGGAATAGACGGAGGAGGAACGAAAACGGCGTGTCTATTTATGGAAGCAGGGAAAACAACCAGCTCTCCGGATCCTATGGTAGTGGTAGGACCTGGAACGAATCCACATATCATTGGCTTTGAAAAGGCGTGGGGCCGGATTCAGTCTTTAATTTCGGAAGGTATGGAGCAATTCAGCATTGATCCACAGGAAGTTGCAGGAGTGGGAGTCGGTCTTGCGGGAGTCGGAAGAGCAGAAGATAAGCAGCAAATGAAGGCAATAGCCCAAAAAAAATTTTCAAATCAAATTTTTTCTGAAAATTGCCACTTGTTTATCGGATCGGACAGTCATGCGGCTTTAAGAGGTGCACTACCACCGCACGAGGAGTCGGGTATTCTTGTCATTTCAGGGACTGGTTCAAGCGCCATCGGAATTGCTCCGGACCACAGGCTGCATCGGTGTGGCGGCTGGGGGCATATCCTTGGTGATGAAGGAAGTGGATATTACATATCTTTGAAAGCGTTATCAGAAGTGACGAAGGCGGCAGATGGACGAAGAGGGGAAACCATTCTGACAGAACTGCTTCTGGAAAAGTGGCAGCTGGATAAACCGGAACAGCTGATCCGGTTTATCCATGAGGGAACTCGAATGGAAAAGCAGACAATCGCCGGTGTTGCAGAATGTGTTATTGCAGCCTCGGAGACGGGGGACAGTACGGCAACACGCATTTTGCATACAGCTGCGGAGGAATTGCTGCTTCATCTCTACTCTATAAGACGTAAAGGATTTAACACGATACCGGCAGTCGTGACGGCTGGATCAATTTTCACTCATTCCCATGTATTGAAGAAATACTTCGTCAGACAAATGGAGGAACGAGGATGGGGCAGGCATGTGGAAGCATACGGGCCTCCGGAATTTGGGGCAGCTTTACTGGCTCAGCCGTCCTTGGTAATAAAGGAGGGGGAGAATAGATGACAGATTCCTTGGCATCTTTGACGACGGAACAGAGAAATGAGCGAACAAGAGAACTCGATCGTATGACAACCGCAGAAATCCTTACGGTGATGAATGATGAAGATCAGAAAGTGGCATCCGCTGTAAGGCAGGTGCTGCCACAGATAACGAAAGCAGTAGATCGGATTGCGGAAGCCTTGAAGCGTGGGGGACGTCTTTTTTATGTAGGGGCAGGTACAAGCGGCCGCCTTGGCGTTTTGGATGCTTCTGAATGTCCACCGACATTTCAAGTGGACTACGATATGGTCCAGGCGGTCATGGCAGGCGGTGGGGAAGCTTTTCTTAAGGCGAAAGAAAACTCTGAGGACGATGAACGACAAGGAGAAGAGGATTTACAGAAGAAGAAAGTCTCCCCGATGGATGTGGTCGTCGGCATCACAGCAAGCGGCAGGACGCCTTATCCTATTGGTGCTCTGAAGGAGGCCCGCCGTATCGGTGCATTTACGGTTTCACTTTCTTGTAATGAAGCATCAGAAATCAGCACCTTCGCGGATTGTCCGATCGAAGTCATCGTCGGACCGGAAGTATTGACTGGTTCGACGCGGTTGAAATCAGCATCCGCTCATAAAATGGTGCTTAATATGCTCAGTACCGTCAGTATGGTGAAACTTGGCAAAGTCTATGAGAACTTGATGGTCGACGTCCACGCAAGCAACCATAAACTCCGTGAACGCGCGAAAAGCATTTTGATGGAAAGCACGAAGACGAAGTATGAAGAGGCGGAATCTGCTTTGGAACAAGCGGATATGCAGGTGAAACCGGCTATTTTAATGCTTTTAAAGTCTGTTTCTTATGAAGAAGCACAAACATTGCTAGCGGCTCATGAGGGGCAGCTGAGAGAAGCGCTGGAAACGAACAGTTGATTTGCAAACCATTCAATGGTTTCAAATAAATGACCAAAACAAAGGGGGAGCTTTGCTTTGAACAAGTGGCGGAACGTTTCATCTTGGTGGATGATAGGTATTCTGTTTGTATTCGTGGTGCTGGCTGGATGTGCTCCAGGGGCAGGATCAGATGAGTCGAGCGAGGAGGACTCAGGAGATGGTTCAGGAGAGGAAAGTTCATCCGGAGAAATTTCCGGCGAGCTGGAAATCCAGTATTTTGTCGGAGGCTACGGGGATTCGTGGTGGAAAGAAGTCATTGCAGATTTTCAGGAAGAATACCCGGATGTGACCATTACAGAACATGCCGGACCGAACATTAACGAAGAAATGAGATCACGCTGGGTATCCGACGATCCGCCTGATGTCGTTTACATTGACGGTGCCGGTTCCAGTGAAACACAAATGGTGGAAGACGGGCAGTTGATGAATTTGTCGGAATGGGTGAGCGGTATAGAGTTGGAAGACGGTTCCAAGCTGAACGAAAGCTTTATCGTCGACCCGGCTGACTATGACGGCGATATTTACAGCCTTCCATTAGTCTTCGATACATGGGGAACGTGGTATGACAATGCTTGGTTTGAAGAAAAAGGCTGGGATGTTCCGAAAGATTTCCCTGGCTTTATGGAAACGATGAAGACGATCAAGGACGAAGAGGATATCGCACCGTTCGTTACAACCGGTCAATATCCATATTATTTCCTTCGTGGTGTCCTTTACCCGGCATTCGGTGCAGCCGGTGGGGATGAACTATTAACGGATGTCATCACAGGAAAAGAAGGTGCGTGGACGAGTGAGCCGGTGCTGGAAGTGATGAAGAATGTGGAGCAGATGCAGAAGGATGGGCTGATCGATCCTGGATTTGGTGCGCTCAATCATACACAGTCCCAAATGAACTTCCTTCTCCATGATAATGCATTTATCCCGGTTGGTTTCTGGCTGCCGAATGAAATGGCCAATGACACACCGGAAGATTTCGAATACGGATTTATTCCATCTCCAATGCAGGCAGAGGGTGAACCATATGCGATCGTACCGGATCTTCGCCCACTGGCGATCGCAGAGAAGGCCGAAAATCCGGAAGCTGCCAAAGCGTTCGTTGAGTTCGTGTTTACGAAGGAATATGCGAAGAGCTTTTCTGAGCATACCGGTGCAATTATGAACCTTCAGGGAGTCGACCTTTCTTCCAGTGAGGAAGTCCCGCCGTTTCTTATTGAAGCGAACGAGATGATTAACGATCCGGAGCAGGTTCAAATCTATCAGAAACCGCATCCGATGAGCTCTGAATTGGAAACGCCTGTAAGTAATTCGCTGGTCTCTCTCATGCTGGGTAATATTACTGCGGAAGAATTCGTGGAGGAAGCAGAAAAAGCAGCTGCGGAATATCGTAAGAGTCTCGAGTAGGAATTTCAGCGGAATGTGGAGGATTCACTCTTCTGCATTCCCTTTTTCTTCCTTTGTCCAAGAAAGAATCTGAAAGAGAAAGAGGTGGGAAGGATGGTCCAGTCGAAGCGGCAGAGATATTTGTTTTTGGCGTTCTGCCTTGTTCCGACGTTTCTTTTGTTTGCGGTTTTCACCCTTTATCCCTTGTTCAACGGGCTTTATTATTCATTATTTAAATGGTCAGGTTCCTCTTCGATTGCTGAATTTGTCGGCTTTGATAATTATCGCCGGTTGTTCAGTGATGGAATTATCCCTGATACGATCCTCCATGATTATTTCCTCGTCGTTACGAAGGTAATCGGCATCATGGTACTAGCGACGTTCTTCGCGGTTGCGTTGACTCAGTTGAAAATTAAAGAAGCACCATTTTATCGGATCGTATTTTTCTTCCCAAATATTATGTCCGTCGTCGTTATCGGTATTCTCTGGATGTTCATCTACAACCCAAGCCTTGGTTTGGTAAACTCGGGGCTTGAATTTATCGGTCTTGAAAGCCTGCAGCGTCCATGGCTTGGAAGTGAAGACTGGGCTCTGCCGAGTCTGGTACTGCCGTCGATATGGGCCGGTATCGGCTTGTTCATGCTTATGCTCATGGGAGGAATTTCGAACATTTCGAAGAGCTACTATGAAGCGGCGGAGATAGACGGTGCGACCGAGTGGCAGCAATTTTGGAAAGTAACGCTTCCACTTATATGGCCACAGATCAAAATTTCGATCCTTTATATCATAATCACAACATTGAACGGCTCCTTCATCATCGTCCAGGTCATGACCCAGGGTGGACCGAACAATTCGACACATGTGATGGGGTCCTATTTATATGAGCAGGCATTCGTCAAATACAATTTCGGTTACGGGGCTACAATCGGGGTAATGATATTGATTCTGTCCCTCGTGACGGTACTTATCCTGCAGTTTTTTATGAGGCGGGAGAAAGTAGAGTATTAAACGACAGGAGGGGAATACCGTGCACAAAGGCAGTTTTTTCTCACGGACGATCGTCCGTGTCCCACTGATCATCTGGTCCTTGGCCGTTCTGTATCCGATTTTCTGGATGATTCTTGGTGCGTTCAAGTCGAATGCGGAGATATACCGAAATCCATGGGGGATTCCGGAGAGCTTCTCGTTTTCCAACTTCGTGGACGCCTGGAGTAACTATAATATAGATACAAGCGTATTCAACAGCTTCCTTGTCACAGGGCTTGGAGCGACGCTTACGTTAATGATGGCGATTCCGACATCTTATGCGCTCGAACGGATGGTTTTCCGTGGGAACCGTGTCTTGTTTACTTTATACATTTCTGCGATGATGATCCCAATGGTACTCGGATGGATTCCGTTGTTTTTCCTGCTCATGCAGCTGAATCTGCTTGATAACATCTTCGGATTGAGCATTGTCTATGCTGTCAGCCAACTGCCATTCAGCATTTTCGTACTTACGAGTTTCATGGCCACGATCCCAAAATCATTGGAAGAAGCGGCAGCTATCGACGGGATGTCTCCTTACGGTGTCTTGTGGAAAGTGATCACGCCGTTGTCTACTACCGGAATTATTACCGTAACGATTATGAATATGATTCAGTTCTGGAATGAATATTTTATGGCATTGATTTTTCTCCAGACAGAAGAAAACTATACATTGGCACTGGCTATTGACTTTATTAGTAACGAAACCCAGTATACCAATGCCTGGGGAACATTATTTGCGAGTCTCGTCATCGCTATCATTCCGGTCATCGTTCTTTATGCGATTTTCCAACGCCGGATTGTGAAAGGGATGACGGAAGGAGCTATTAAAGGATAAGAGTGGTGATGATCATGAAAGCTTCGCTTACAGGCGGTCTAGTCATGCTTAAAGAAATGAAGGATAAATTACCTCCTTCAGAAAGAAAAATTGCGGGCTTCATTCTGGATCAGCCGCATGAAGCGATACACTGCACAGCGTCTCAGCTCGGGGAGTTGAGTTCAACAAGCAGCGCGGCTGTCATCCGCCTCTGCAAATCACTTGGTTTAAAGGGGCTTCAGGAGTTGAAACTTCGAATCTCCGGTGACCTGCAGAAGAAACCGGAGGAACAGTACCGGGATATTCAGCCCGGAGAGCCTTCGGATTTAATTGTAGAGAAAGTAACTAACAACAGTGTGCAGGCAATTAAGGAAACCACCGAGCTGGTCGATTACAAGACCCTGTCTGAAGCCATAAAGTTTTTGAAAAATGCCGAGAGAATTCATTTTTTCGGTGTTGGTGCGTCGGGCATTATTGCTCAGGATGCCCAACAGAAGTTCATGCGCATGAATAAGGCTACTTCGGCATTCAACGATTTACATAATGCTGCCATGAACATCGCGAACGTTTCTGACCGGGATGTGGTTTTCGGTATTTCCTTCTCCGGGGAGACATACGAAACAGCCAAAGTTATGGAAATTGCTAAACGAAAAGGAGCCAAAACGATCAGCCTCACAAGATATGGACAGTCTCCGGTTACAGCCTGTGCTGATGTTTCGCTGTATATATCCGCCTCTAGAGAGATTCCAGCACCTTTCCGCAGCGGTGCTACATCCTCGCGGCTTGCCCAGCTCCACATGATCGATATTCTTTTTGTCAATCTTGTCACAGAACAATGGGGAGAAGCATCGGATTACTTTGAGGAAATAACCGAAGTCATTAATGATTTGAAAGGAAAGCCGTCTCTGAAAAACGTCAAATCTATGAAGCAATGACCAGGGAGGTTGGATAGAATGAAAGATTGGTTGAGGGAACTCCAGCAGATTCTGCCGGAAGAAAGAATTCTCACATCGGCCGCCGATCGTTACAGCTACAGTTTTGACGCATCCTTCGGTGAATATATGCCCGAAGCCGTCGTCCAGGTGAAGAAGAAAGAGGAAGTAGCAGCTGTCTTGAAGGTGGCGAACCGCTGTCGTGTACCGGTTTATCCAAGGGGATCGGGTACTTGTCTAAGTGGCGGTCCTCTTCCTGTCTATGGAGGAATCGTTCTTGATATGTCCCAATGGCCTGCGGTGATCGAAATGCAGCCTTATGATTTGACTGTAGACGTTACGCCGAGTGTGAAGACCGTGGATATTAATGCGGAGGCTGCGGAGCATGGTTTAATGTACGCTCCTGATCCAAGCAGTGCTCATGTTGCGACAATCGGCGGCAACCTTGCGGAGAATTCCGGCGGGCCCCGGGGCTTGAAGTATGGTGTGACGAAGGATCACGTTCTCGGCCTTGAAGTAGTGACACCGGAGGGGGAAATAATCAGAACCGGTGGCCGGACGATTAAGAACGTGACAGGTTTCGATCTTACGAAGCTGATAGTCGGGTCGGAAGGAACGCTTGCGGTCATTGTCGGAGCGACCTTGAAGCTGATGCCGAAACCGAAAGCTGTACAAACGATGATGGTCGCATTCCAAGAGGTGAGGAAAGCAGGAGAGGCGATTTCACGGACGCTCACTTCCGGGATTCTACCAGCTAAGATGGAATTTATGGACCAGGCCTGTATCGTCGCTGTCGAGAACTTCCAGCCTGTCGGTCTTCCCGTCGATGCTGCTGCCATCGTCATCATTGAGCTTGACGGTCATCCGGAAACGCTTCGGGTGGAACGCGGGCTTGTCGAAGAAATCATGCTGGATGTCGGTGCTGTGGAAATCATCATCCCTAAAACCGAAGAGGAAGCAGCTGCCATCTGGCACGCAAGAAAACAAGTATCCCCTGCAATCGCCAAAATCAAACCGACCAAAGTCTCGGAAGACGCTACCGTTCCCAGAAGCAAAATTCCTGACTTCATCGACCGGTTACATACAATAAAAGAAAAATATCAAGTCGAAGTTGTCGCATTCGGACATGCAGGAGATGGAAACCTCCACCCAAATGTACTATGTGACAAAAGGGATAAGGAAGAGATGAAGCGTGCAGAAGCTGCAGTGGAAGCCATGTTTGAAGCTGCACTGGAACTCGGAGGTACATTGTCAGGAGAACACGGGATAGGCACGATGAAAGCTCCCTTCATGGAGGCAGAGCTCGGAGCAGTCGGTCTTGAGATGATGAAACGCATCAAGGACAGTTGGGACCCGAATGGAATTCTTAACCCGGGAAAGATCTTTCCAGAGAAGGGTCAGAAGCTGGTGTTGACAGATGAGTGAACAATTGAAAGAAAGGTTGTCCTATGACAGGACCATTGATTGTGTCCAGTGCGGCTATTGCCTCCCAGCCTGTCCGACATATGAAACGATGGAGAAAGAAACGCACTCGCCAAGGGGAAGGATCAATCTGATTAAAATGGTGGCAGAAGGAAAAGCGGCAGTAGAGGAATTGAAAGAACCGATTGAGAAATGCCTTGGCTGTATGGCCTGTACAGTCGTCTGTCCCACTAACGTCCAGTACGGAGAGCTTTTGGAAAGTGCAAAGACGGTCATGGAAGAAGAAACAGGAAAGCCCCGCCCGCAAAGATGGATGGAAAGCTTCTTATACAAGGAGTTTTTTCCTTCCTCGAAGTGGATGGATTTCCTGGGAAATGCGGCGTGGCTCTATCAGAAGACGGGGATACAGAAAGCAGCTGGTCATTTCGGGCTCCTGAAGCGTATTTCCGAGCCGCTTGGACAGATGGAATCGGTGCTCCCGGCCATGCCGCCGCCGAATCTGCGTAAGCAGAGAGCGAATCGCTATGTAAGGATGCGCCCGGCTAAAGCTAAGGTTGGGTTTTTTAGAGGATGTATCATGGACAGCGTTTTTTTTGAATCCAATGAAAATACGCTCGAACTGCTCCTGCGAAGTGGAGCAGAGATCGTTATTCCTGAGCTGCAGACGTGCTGTGGGGCCCTTCATGGTCACTCCGGAAAAAAGGAAGAGGCGACGGAGCTGGCCAAGAGAAATATAGAAGCATTTGAGGAAGAGAACTTCGATTATATTGTGAATAATGCAGGAGGATGCGGAGCACGTTTAATCGAATATGCCACTCTTTTTGAAGAAGGAACAACATGGCACAAGCGGGCTCTCCAATTTACACATCGGGTGAAAGACATATCGGAAGTATTGGTGGAGATGGACGGCCTTATCTTTAATAAGTCGTTGGATGTGGCAGTTACTTATCAGCCATCCTGTCATTTGAGAAATGTTCAGAAGGTGACGAACGAACCCATCGATCTCTTAAAGCGTATTCCGGGGCTTACCTTAAAAGAGCTGGATCGACCGGAGTTCTGCTGCGGATCTGCGGGGGTATATAACATTGTCAACTATGAAGAGGCGATGGATATCCTGGATGTTAAAATGAAGGACGTTTGTCAGACGGGGCCGGACAGGATCATAACGTCCAACCCAGGCTGCCTCCTGCAGATGAAGCTTGGTGTCGAAAGGGAAGGAAAGAGTGGGGTGATGGATTCGGTTCACATCGTCGATCTGCTGATGGAAGCGGATCCGCTCCCGAAATAGTTTAAAGGCGATTCGTTTATCGAATCGTCTTTTCTTATGCGCGTTGATGGGTATGTCTGCTAGAATGATGCTAAACAATAAAAGGGAAAGAGGGATGAAGGTGATGAAAGCGGATATTCTCGTTATTGAAGATGAACAGAAAATTGCGCGTGTGCTTGAAATCGAACTCGAGTATGAAGGTTACACCGTGACAAAGGCACACGATGGAGCGGAGGGGATGGACCTTTTCCGTTCGAAGTCCTGGGACCTGGTTCTCCTTGATGTCATGCTTCCAAGTATGAGCGGTACCGATGTGCTGAAGCGAATAAGAAAGGGAGATACGGCAACTCCTGTAATTATGCTGACGGCTAAAGATAACGTCGAAGATAAAGTGACAGGGCTGGACCTTGGCGCAAACGATTATGTGACCAAGCCGTTTGATTTTGAAGAATTATTAGCAAGAATTCGAGCTGCTCTACGCTTCAAACCTGCTGATGAAACAGGCGAGCCGGGTTTGTCTCTTGCGGATCTTAAAGTAAATGAATCGACACATGAGGTGAGCCGCGGAGAGGATAAGATCGATTTGACCGCTAAAGAATTCGCGCTGCTCGTTTATTTATTGAAGAACAAGCGGCAGGTCTTGAACAGGGAGCAGCTTCTCGACGGGGTGTGGGGCTATGACTACTATGGAGATACGAATATCGTGGACGTCTATATTCGTTATCTTCGTAACAAAATGGACAAGAACTATGAACCGAAGCTGCTGCACACCGTCCGGGGCGTCGGTTATGTGTTAAAGGATCTGCGATGAAATTATCGAATAAAATCCACGTCTACACCACAATGCTGTTCACTGTCTTACTGGTCCTGATCAGCCTGTCTGTTTATTTCACGTTCAGCCATATCAGTTACGACAGCGACTTGGAACAAACGCGTCTCGAGGCAGAGCGTATCGCTGCCGGTATCAACGAACAGGAGAGCACTTCCCTGTCCACAGACCTTCTCAGGGCTTATGTACCGGCAAACGGTATGATTAGAATCATACGCCGAAACGGACAAGCGGAAACGGTGGCGGCAGGCAGTCAGCAGGACCTCGCTGATCAGGAGTACCGGTATTATCAGGGAGAACAGGTGGAAGTAGAGAAATACGACGAAACACCTCACGCTGTAGCTGCTGTTCCGGTTCTCTGGATGAATGGAGAAGTGGCGTCTCTGCAATTGACGCAGAGTCTTGCTTCAACGTCGTCCAACTTAGAAGTTTTAAGACTAGTGCTTTTGGTCGTTACCATTCTTGCTATCCTTCCACTTTTTCTTTCTGCGCGCATCCTTAGCAACCTAATAACGAAGCCGATCGTATCGCTTACCGATACGATGCAGGAAATCAGGGGAAGTGGAGAGTTCAAGCAGATTGAGACAGAGAAGCAGTCCAAGGATGAACTTGATCAGATGGCGGATGCCTTTAATCAAATGATCATACAGCTCGAGCGAAATTATGAACGTCAAGAGCAGTTCGTATCCAACGCATCCCATGAATTGAAAACACCATTGACTGTTATTGAATCCTATTCCAGCTTACTGAAACGTCGTGGGAATAAAGACGAGAAACTCTTCCGTGAATCTATAGAGGCAATCTATTCTGAGGCGAAGCAAATGAGAGCACTGACTCAGCAGCTGCTTTTATTGGCGAAACAAGAGGAGCACTGGAATGTGAAGAAGGAGAATATACCGCTGGTTTCGTTACTTGAGTCAACGGTAGTCTCCTTTGAAAAAGCCTATAGTCGACAGGTGCGCTTACTTTCAGATAGTGCCGTAACCGTATATACAGACGAACAGAAGCTGAAGCAGCTGCTTTATATCTTAATGGACAATGCAAAAAAATACAGCGACGAAGCAATCGCTGTTTTTGTCAAACAGCACAGTAGTAAGGTCATTATCGATGTGGTTGATGAAGGGATTGGAATGACGGGTCAGGAACTTGAACACGTGTTCGACCGATTCTATCAGGTTGATCAATCCCGCTCGGAAGGATATGGCCTTGGGTTATCCCTTGCACAGGAGCTTGCCGAGGCAATTGGGGCGGAACTGAAGTTGACGAGTATTAAAGGGAAAGGCACGACGGCTTCAATAATCCTTGCCCATTCTCAGAAGAATCTCAGATAACTCCTATACAATGAGAAGAACAGGAGGGATCCTATGTCAAAATTATGGAAGTTATTGTTGTCAACAGTCGGCCTGCTCCTTTTCCTTCTCCTTGGCTGGCAGATGATTAATGACCGTTCCAGTGCAGAGCCATTAACTGATAACGATGTCCGCACGAAAGTGGAAGACCAGTACAGTGGAGAAGTGAGCCGAATAATAGCTGAGGATGACCACTATACAGCCACTGTTCAAACAGCTGCAGGGACGTATGAAGTCACGGTGCTGAAAGTAGATGGAAGTATTGCCAATGTGCAGAGGGTCGCTGGAAGCGACACTGCAGATCAACAGCAGAAGGAAGAGTCGTCTGACCCACCTGAGGAAAACAGTCCATCCTCTGAAACTAAGACAATTTCCGAGCAGGAAGCGGAAAGGCTAGCATTAGCGGAAGTAGACGGAGAGGTAGATGACGTGGACCTCGAAGAGAATGACGGAACTATCTATTATTTAGTAGAAATTGAACAAAAGGATGAGCGAGAAGCAACCGTCCAGGTACACGCCGTGACAGGAGAGGTCATGTCCGTGAGTTGGGACGATTAATCGGTTCTCATGAAATTCTCATTTTATACTCCATTTGTTCTCATCTTGCCTGGATATAGTGTAAGTAGATAAAACAAAGGAGGAAACAAAATGAAGAAAACATGGATGATTTCTGGAGTGGCAGGGGTAATGATTCTGGGCGGTGCATTCGGTGTCAGTGCGGTAAGTAACGATGGTCAATGGTCTGATAAGAACGTCAAAGTATCCCAGAAACAGGCAGAAGATACGGCGGTTAAAGAAGTGGAAGGTTTGGAAATCACTAAAGTAGAAAAAGATGTAGACGACGGTGTACAGAAGTATGAAGTGAAAGGAATGACCAAAGACGGCCAGGAAATGGACGTAGACATTCACGCAGAATCCGGAGAAGTGTTGGAAGTGGATCGTGAGGATTCGGACAGTGATTCTGATCAAGTATCCGCAGCTGATTTGAAGGTGGACCAAGCGACTGCTGAAAAGACTGCAGAACAGGAAACCGGCGGGACCATTACAGAATCAGAGGTTGATGACGGCCACTTTGAATTCGAGCTTGTCGATGATACCCACGAATACGATGTTACGGTGGATGGACAAACAGGAGAAGTCATTGAATATGAAAAGGAAAAGAAATAATAAAAAGAAAAACCTCGTCCAGTGACGAGGTTTTATTGTTTCTCTACTAAAGAAAATCCGATAGACGAGAGAGCTGCTTCCAAATTAACAACGGTTCTCGCTTTTAGTTTGTTGAACTTTACATTTTCCACTTCGCGCTGGGCGATCGCCGGGGTAATACCTGTCATTAGTGCTTCAATTCCCATTAATTCCAGGGAATGAACGAGCTTCGCCAGCACGTCCGGGAAAAGATCATCCAAAATGACCAGCCCGGACAAATCAATGATGAAATAATCAATGTCCTTCTCCGCCCCGTATCGAAGGGTAGTGTCCATAATCTTTTTCGCCCGTCGTTCATCAATAATTCCTTGGATAGTCAAAATCGATACACCCTTTGTAATCGGTATGATCGGGACATTTAGCAAAGCCATATTATACTGCGTTTGATCCAATTCGATTATATGGGAGAGAACGTCAGCGATAGATTTCAGGAAACGAATGTCTTCCTGCTCAAATACCTTTTCCTCGGAATCCATTACACAAAGGGTACCGAACGTGTTGCCATCAACATCCGTAAGCTCCACGCCGAGAAACCCTCTTTTGCGCAGCTCATCCGTAACTGCCAAGTCTTTCGTCCGTGCTTCCTGCATTAAATTTTCTGTGGTCATTGCTTTATTGCGGCTGTTTAATATAAACCGACAGTATGTACCTCCGTAATCCACCGTATATCCCTCGTTGATGATACCTTCATCTCTGTTATAAGAACTAAGCACAGTCATGGTTGTATCATCTTTTTTAGCAATATAGGCAGTTTGGACGTCCAGATGTTCGCTGATAATATGGAACATTTTCCTGGAAGCGGTCCTTAAGGACTGGAAATCTGTCGTATCCAACTTGTACTCGTTAGGCATGATTACCCTTCCTCTATTAGAAATTAAAAGTCCAATATTCCCCACTACCCTTTGGTGAAATCTTTAAACGACTTTTTTTGACTTTTTTTAGTTTAATAACGAGGAAAGCCGATGAAAAAGTCGTAAATATGAGAAAAATGTCTTCCTGACATCTAAATTAGGTGAATATCCAATAATAAGGCTGAAAACAAATAATTCAGAAAATTTTAATTATTATTTATATTTGAGATAATGGGGAAGCGATCTTTCATAAGGGGGAGAAAAATGAAAAAGAAGTGGGTCTTATTAATTACGATTTTTGCTATGGTATCTATTCTTGCCGCTTGTGGCGGGGATGAAGATGCTTCCGGCGACTCTGGTGAAACGTACACCGTCGCTACCGATAACAACTTCGTTCCGTTTGAGTTTATGAATGAAGAGACAGGCGAAATGGAAGGCTTCGATATCGATCTTATTAAAGCGGTCGCAGATGAAGCAGGTTTCAACGTGGATATCGAATCCATGAAATTTGATGGTGTCGTAGCGGGCATGCAGTCCGGCCGCTATGATATTGGTATTGCCGGTATGACAATTACGGAAGAGCGTAAAGAATCGATTGCTTTCTCCGATCCATACTATGATGCCGGCTTAATGATAGCAGTCAATGGAGATAACGAAGAAATCCAATCGGAGGATGACCTTGCTGGTAAAAAGGTGGGAACTCGTTCCGGTACGACCAGTGAAACATATCTGAAAGAGAACCATCCGGATGCCGAGCTCGTTACGTTCCCCGGCATTGTTGAAGCGTATTTGGATTTGGAATCCGGTCGTTTAGATGCCGTCATGTACGATGTGCCAAACGTACAGTATTATGTGGCAAACGATGCAGAGAATTTGAAGACCGCTGGAGATATTCTCCAGGGAGAGCAGTACGGGATAGCCTTTCCGAAGGACTCCGAGCTTGTAGAAGATGTGAATGAAGCGCTCCAGACGTTGATTGACAACGGAACGTATGACGACATTTATGAAGAGTGGTTCGGAGAGCGTAAATACGGAACGGAATCATCAGAGTAACAGACACTATTATGACCAAGCTGATCAAGAGGAGCGTAACAAGTGGCCGGCTTGTTACGCTTTCTTTAACGTACGGCATCGACTGAATTACAAAACTTAAGGAGCGGTCTCTCATATGGAGTTTATAACAGAATCCCATTATTACCGTGTCATGCCTTTCCTGCTTGAAGGTCTGGTATGGACATTGATCATAACATTCGTCGGTCTGATTTTCGGTTTTATCCTGGGCGCAGTTTTCGGCTTTGCCCGTCTTTCCAAGAACAAACTGGTGTATGGCATTGCTACCGTCTACGTCGAAGCCGTTCGCGGGACGCCGATTCTTGCACAGATATTATTCATTTATTTCGGGATATCTGATTTGACAGGAATCAACATCGATAAAATCACTGCATCTATCATTGCGATCGCTATCAATGCAGGAGCTTATATTGCTGAAATCGTCCGCGGTGCCGTTTACTCCATTGATAAGGGACAGGAAGAAGCGGGGCGTTCCATCGGCCTGACGAGAAACCAAACGATGCGGTACATTATTTGGCCGCAAGCTTTCAGGCGAATGATTCCGCCTCTCGGTAACCAATTCGTGATAAGTCTGAAAGATACTTCTTTATTCTCTGTCATAGCCGTAGGGGAGCTGTTGTATATGGGGCAGCAATACTACGGAATGACCTTTCAGCCGTTTCAGGCACTGACGATGGTTTGTGTGATGTACTTGATCATCACTGTACCAACAGCTGTTTATTTAAGGAGAGTGGAAAGGAGACTGGACGTCTGATGATTACTGTGAAAGATTTACATAAATCGTTTGGTTCCAACGAAGTACTGAAAGGAATTAACACAGAAATCGATGAAAAAGAGGTCGTATGTGTCATAGGACCATCTGGATCGGGGAAAAGCACCTTCCTTCGCTGTTTGAACCTCCTGGAAGAAGTGACGTCGGGGGATGTGTATATTGAGGGTGATAATCTTACGGATTCTAAAGTGAATATCAATGATGTGCGATCACGGGTTGGGATGGTATTCCAACACTTTAACTTATTTCCACATAAGACCGTTCTTGAGAATATAACGATCGGTCCAATGAAAGTGAAAAAGATGAAGAAAGCAGCGGCTGAGGCAATTGCCCGTCCCCTGCTGGAGAAAGTCGGCTTGGCCGATAAGGCGAATGTTTATCCGGAGAGTCTTTCCGGTGGACAAAAGCAGCGGGTAGCCATTGCCCGGTCTTTGGCTATGGAGCCGAAAATTATGTTGTTTGATGAGCCGACATCGGCCCTCGATCCTGAACTCGTCGGTGATGTCCTTGCTGTTATGAAGGAGCTTGCGAAAGAAGGGATGACGATGGTCGTCGTGACTCATGAAATGGGATTCGCAAGGGAGGTTGGAGATAGGGTGTTGTTCATGGATGAAGGTATCATCATGGAAGAGGGACTGCCTGCAGATATTTTCAGCAACCCTCAAAACCCAAGGACACAGGAATTTTTAAGCAAAGTTTTATAGCATTTCAAAAACATGCGTAAGAGTAGGGAGAAGTATCGGGTGTATTGCCGCCCGATATTTCTCCCTTTCTGTTCTTTCTCTAGAACGTAAGAAAAGACACAGGGAGACTGTGTCTTTTCTGCGGTCAAAATAGATTGTAAGAAGTAATGAAGTACATCAGAATTATTAAAAGCGATGGCGCTGCATAATAAAAACTATTGGTTCGCGGCTTGCGTCCGATCGTCAAAACGGTCAACAAAAGCATGGCTACGCTCAACAGCGCAATCGGAAGGTGAGAAGAGCTTAAAACGGTCAGAATTGCTCCTTTTGTATAGAAAACATCCGTTACTGCAAGAAGCTGTAAGTTGAACAGGTTACTCCCGAGGATTGACCCCACGGCCATCCCGTAATTAGCCATTCGAAATGCAACGAGGACGGTCACCAATTCAGGAAGCGAAGTGGAAGCAGCTATGAGGAAACTTCCTACGAAGCTTGAACTCATTCCTGTCTGCTGGGCTAGCTGGTCTCCGAAGATCGACAAGGCACTACCTGCTGCAAAAACAACGACGGCTGCAACACCGAAGCCGATACTGGCCCCTTTAAGCGTATAATCTTTGCCTGCGGCGGCAGCCTCGTCCATCTCCTCTTCTTCCTCTTCGGAGTTCCCGAAGAATTTCATCGTAACCACATAGAGGGCAACGAGGACGAACATTTCCCATCCAATATGGAGAAGTGACGCTTGAAACGGAAGAATAAGGGACAGAACGACAACCATTGTGAGAACGATTCCTGCAATGGCAGAAGGCAGGTGCTGCTTCTGATTGATGGTGTTAAACATTCTTTTTCTCCGGTAAATCATATCGACGACAGCAAGGATTAATAGATTGAACGTATTACTTCCAAGCATGTTTCCGACGGCGATGTCGGGGTTGTCAATATAGACGGCCGTTAAGCTTGTTGTCAGCTCAGGCAGGGATGTTGCTCCTGCTATAAGAAAAGTACCGACAACAGCACCGCTGAGCGAAGACTTTCGACTGATCACATCTCCGAAACGGTTTAATTGGACTGCCGCATACACGACAATCACAGCGGATAAGGCAAATAAGAAAAATACCAAAGTAAATCCTCCTTTTGATAACTTTCAGAGCCTTGATCACAAAAAAACAGACCTCGGCCCTGATGGCCAAGGTCTTGCGTACTAGTTGATAGTTTGATGGACCGAGTGCCGCAGCACTGGAATGACGATCCAACAATCCGTATTATACGGCCGCTACTCCCCTTGTTGATTCTAATATAGCCGAGGTAGAAGTCGGCGTCAATAGATAAGTGTCGATACCCACTGTACAATCGTCTCTAAATTAAAAAGAGCCTCAAGTTTCCTTGAGGCCCTACGGAGGCTGTTAAGAATCCGTTTAATAGTTTACGGCGTTATAAGAGTTGATCAACCCGTGCTGGAAGTAAGAACCTGTCCCGCTGATCGGATCCGCTGTTTGTTCGATTGCTGCCCGTATATTGCTGTTTGAACGTCCTTGAGAAGCAAGGAGTCCTGCAAGTCCGGCAACGTGTGGCGAAGCCATGGACGTTCCGGAAAGGTAGGCGTACCCTCCATTAGGAACGGTGGATGCAATGTCTACACCAGGAGCGGTGACGTCCACCCATGTTCCATAGTTTGAAAAGGAGGCTTTACGATTATATCGGTCGACAGCTCCGACCGCGATCACATTATCATAGGATGCCGGCTCGAACGTCGTTCTTACTCCGTCGTTTCCAGCAGCAGCGATAATGACAGATCCTTTATTCCATGCATAATTCACAGCGTCTTCGAGTGTTTGGGTATCACAATTACATCCGAGGGAAAGGTTAATGACTTCTGCCCCTTGATCAGCAGAATAGCGGATGGCGTTGGCGATATTGTTCAATGAGCCGCTGCCATTGGCATCTAAGGCGCGGACGGCAAGGATTTTAGTATTGGGAGCCATTCCTGCGACACCGCTTCCGTTGTTCGTCTGTGCTGCAGCTGTCCCTGCTACGTGAGTACCGTGATTATTCAAGTCCATCGGATCATAGTCATTATCAACGAAATCATAGCCCTTTATCGTTTTGTTTTTTAGATCAGGATGGTTATAGTCTACTCCGGAGTCTACGATGGCAATTTCCTGGTTACTGCTCCCCCGGGTGATATCCCAAGCGGCTTCGGTGTTCGTGTTCTGAGGTCCATATTGATAGCCGGAGTAGTAGGTGTCATTCGGCGTCCATGTGACATCGAATATGTAGTTAGGTTCTGCGTATTCGACATTCGGGTTATTGTTCAAGGCTTTTACGACTGCATCCACGTTGCCGACTTCGAGAACTTTCACATTTGAATCAACGACCTTTTTTTCTTCCTTCGCTTTTTCTGCACCGAAGGCTTGAAGCTGTTTGCTGCTCAACGTTTTCCCTTCTTTGAATTTAACGACGACTTCTCCTTTAACGTAGTCCCCTTTTTGGACATCTGTCTGTACCTTCATTTCTTTCTTCAATGGTTCCGGCGTCTGATCGGCGAAGACTTGTCCTGTTGTCGGAATCAGTGCAAGACTTGCAGCCAGGGATAAGGTTGCTAATTTCTTAAACTTTTTCAACTTCATGAAACATTCCTCCTTGATAAGATATATATAAGTAATTCGAAAGAATCAGGAAAAACCCTCTCAAATAGGGGTTGGGATAGTGGCAGGGAAAAAGAGGGGGTAACATGCATTTTTTGACACATACTTTCCCAAGTCGTCGAAAATCCTTTTGTTATCTGATTTATCTGTAAATTTATTGGGGTATTACCTGTTTCTGGTGTATAATACCAACTATAATGAAAGCGTGTACATTAAGAGGAGGGATTGTGTGAGTGGTATTTGGCTTGCGGTTGTAGGCAGCTTCGTGTTTTTTCTGGGTTATCGCTATTATTCGAGATTCATAGCAGACAAAATTTACAGGTTGGATCCAAACTATGTAACGCCTGCCCATCAATATAAAGATGGTGTCGATTTCGTCCCAACCAATAAGTTTATCTTATGGGGGCATCACTTCACTTCCGTAGCAGGCGCAGCGCCAATCGTAGGACCAGCAATCGCTGTTTACTGGGGATGGCTTCCAGCAGTGTTATGGGTGCTTCTCGGTACCGTTTTCGCGGCCGGCGTACATGACTTCGGTACGCTTGTTCTATCCGTGCGGAACAAAGGCCAGTCAATCGGCACACTTGCCAGCAAGTTGATCGGTCAGCGGGCAAAGGTCTTATTCCTATTCATCATCTTATTGTTGGTGTTGATGGTTAACGCTGTCTTCGCCTGGGTGATCGCCAACCTTTTCATTTCTTTTCCTGCCAGTGTCCTGTCCGTATTTATTCAAATCCCGTTAGCAGTATGGATCGGTTATCACGTGTATAAAAGACAGGGAAATATGCTGCTTCCATCCGTTGTCGCTCTTGCTGTCATGTATGTTTCTGCAATCGTAGCCAGCTACGTTCCTGCTCTGCAAATTGATCTCGTCCGCTATTTTGGAGGAGAAGGTGCAGAAACAATTTTCGGTTTGAATGCAACATCCATGTCCTTCTTTGTCTGGATTGTTGTTCTGATGGTTTATGTGTACATTGCATCCACTTTGCCTGTATGGAAACTATTGCAGCCGAGGGATTATATTAATTCCCACCAACTTATTGTCGGGCTAGGTCTGCTTTATCTCGGCCTTTTGTTCACCAACCCTGAAATTACGGCTCCTGTGACCAATGGTGCTGCGGACACTTCCTGGTTTCCACTATTATTCATCACGATCGCCTGTGGAGCGATTTCCGGTTTCCATGGACTTGTATCCTCGGGGACCTCTTCCAAACAGTTGAATAATGAAAAAGATGCACGATTTGTCGGGTATCTGGGATCGGTTGGTGAAGGTGCACTCGCTCTTGTCGCTATCATCGCAGTTATCACATTCTTCCCGACCAGGGGAGAATTCACAGCAACGTACAGTGGGTTTGCCGAAGCGAGCAATGCAGGCCTCGGTGTATTTATTCAAGGTGCCGGCCAGCTGGCGTCGGGACTAGGTATTCCCGCTTCTGTCGCTTCTACGATCGTATCTGTCATTGTTGTAAGCTTTGCGGCTACAACGCTGGATTCATCCGTCCGTCTGATGCGATACATTATTGCAGAGCTTGGATCGGAATATAATGTTACTCCGCTTACAAAGACACATGCAGCGACAACGCTTGCCGTCGTGTCCAGTGCGGCTCTCACATTAATTCCGCAAGGACCAAAAGGGTTTGGATCTGGTGGTTACCTGCTTTGGCCGTTGTTCGGTACATCCAATCAGCTGCTCGCAGGCATCAGTCTTCTCCTTGTATCCATTTGGCTGAAGAGGCAGGGGAGAAATTACCTGCCGACGATCATTCCTATGGTATTCCTTATGTTTATGACATTATGGGCCATGATCACCCAGGTTTTCATGGAATGGGCACCGTGGGCGGAAAGCAGTGATTGGATGCTCTTCACCTTCGGGGCAATTATTCTTGTATTTACGTTATGGATCTTGTTGACAGCTGTTTCCACCCTTACCGGCAGGAATAAGGATTCTATTGAAAAAAGTGCATAAAAGTTTGGAGGGATGTCGGCAGTGAAGAAAAGCTACTCCATTAAACGCCTGATACAAATGTATGATGAAATGCTGCGGGTTCCTCATAAGCGTGAAATTGCAAGGGAGCTGAGGCAGGAGGAGGACTTGTTTCTTCTCCTGATTTATTCAGACATGCTGGGGATTCCAAACCCTGCCTTTTACTACACGCTCGAGCTGTATCCTCATATCGTGGAGAAATTCCATGATTGGCATCTCCGGATGGGTATGGAGAAATCACCTCTGGAGGGAATCCGCTGCTGTTGAGGAGGGGTAAGATGACAAGTATAGAGAAGAACAAAATCATTTTTGTAGGAGGAAAAGGAGGAGTGGGAAAGTCGACGACGGCAGCAGCTCTCGCACTAAGTTACACGAGCCGTGGTTATCGGACACTCGTTGTCTCCACAGATCCAGCTCACAACTTAGGTGATATTTTTCATAAGCAATTAGAAAATAGTAAAAAGCCGCTGATGGATGGCTTGTGGGGATTAGAGATCGATCCAGGGAAGGAAGCGAAGCGGTATATTCAAGGAGTGAAAAATAACCTGAAGGGACTCGTTCATGCGAAAATGATCGAGGAAGTACATAGACAAATCGATCTTGCTTCTTCTACCCCCGGGGCAGAAGAAGCGGCACTGTTCGATAAGCTGATATCCATTATGATCGAGGAGAAGGATTTCGATAAGATCATTTTTGACACAGCCCCAACCGGGCACACGATCCGTCTCCTTACTCTGCCGGAAATGATGACCGTTTGGGTGGACGGGCTGTTGGAAAGGCGGAAGAAAGTGAATGATACCTATACGCAGCTGCTTCATGATGGAGAACCTGTGGAAGATCCGATATACGAGGTGCTGCAGGAGCGGCGCGAGAAGTTTGCCAAAGCCCGAGGAATTATCCTTGATGAAGATAAGACGGGCTTCCTGTTTGTTTTAAATCCGGAGCGCCTTCCAATTCTTGAAACAAAGCAGGCAGTCCGTCAGTTGGACACCTACGACATCCGTGTCCATACGCTGGTAGTTAACAAAGTGCTTCCGCCTGATGCAGACGGAAGCTTTCTTGAACGTAGAAGAAAGCAGGAACAGATGTACATGCAGGACATCGGTGAGATTTTCAAGGAACAACGGCTTTTGAAGATTCCTTTATTCACGGAAGACATTGCGGACCTGGATCAATTGCAGGCATTTTCCAGACAGTTTGATCAAGAGAACCTATCCGTATAAACCGGACTTTTCAGAGTCCGGTTTATTTTTTATTTCGTAGTCGAAAAGTATTAAGTCATTATCCATAAATAGAACTATATTATCAGAAATTTCCGCCGATATAAGAAAGAGTGTAAATAGGTGATACCAACCTACTCAATCTTAAGGAAAGGAAAGTGAAGCAGATTTATGAACCCTAAAAAGTCGCTGCGGGCGCAGCTGTTTCTTAACTTCTTGATTCCTATTGTTATATTAGGAGTCCTTGTTTTTGGATTTGTCAAAGTGTTGTCCAGCCATATCATTGATTCCTATCTTGTTCCTCAATTTGAAAGCACACTGGAAGACACGGGGAATGAACTTGTTCAGGCGGTCGATGATTACCGCATACTTCAGGCGATCCGCAATCCCGAAGGAAATCATGCGGGTTTATTAAAAACCATGGACTCTATCGTAGAGGACAATGATAAACTCAAGCATGCTTATATCCTTACACAAAAGGAAGGGAAAGGTTACTCCGTTAGCAGAAATGGAAGCGGAGAAATGATGGTGGAGTCGCCCCTTACGAAAGAACAAAAGCAGGCTCTGGATAACAAACAGACAGTCATGACAGATTTCTATAAAGACCCGGTAGACGGAGACACGCATAAATCAATAGTTATCCCATTGGAAAATTCGGATGCCGTTGCAGGGGTGGATATGGATGGTTCATTCATTATGACCCTTGAAAACAGTATCAACGTCTTCCTTATTGCTTTCCTAATCCTTGCATTACTGCTCGGCGCGTTGTTTGCATACGTCTTTGGAGGAAGACTGAATAAGTCCATCCAAATTCTTCTGGGATCAATGAAGCGAATTCGTGATGGGGATTTGACAGGCCGTGTGGAAGTGAAGAGGCAGGACGAAATCGGTCAGCTTGCCAACGCAGTTAATGACATGGTGGACGGCCTTCGTTCTTTGGTGAAGCGTGTATCTCAGGCATCTAATGACGTAGCAGGACGAAGTATGGAGCTGACTCACTCCGCCAATGAAGTAAAAGAAGGAAGCGGTCAGGTGGCTTCCACCATGCAGGAACTTTCCTCAGGAGCAGAATCCCAGGCGAACAGTTCCGGCAATCTTTCCGTTATGATGGATCGGTTTACGCTGAAAATTAAGGAGGCAGATCAGACCGGCAAGGAAATAGCCGGTACGTCTCATGAGGTGCTTCAGATGACGGATGAAGGAAGGAAGCTGATGCAGCAGTCTGTTCATCAGATGAACAAGATTCATACTATTGTTAAAGATGCTGTGGACAAGGTGCAGGGATTGGAACATCAATCCAAGGAAATCACCAACCTGGTCCAAGTCATTCAGGCAATTGCCGACCAGACGAACCTCCTTTCCCTGAATGCTGCAATAGAAGCAGCAAGAGCAGGAGAACACGGAAAAGGATTTGCTGTCGTTGCGGGTGAAGTCCGCAAATTGGCAGAGCAAGTATCCTCATCTATAGGAAGCATTACGAAGATTGTACATACTATCCAGCAGGAATCTACGAATGTAGCGGGTTCTTTAGAGAGCGGGTATAAAGAGGTTACTACCGGGTCTGAGCAGCTTGAACAAACAGAGGGAACGTTCCTTACTATTCAAGGATCTGTGACGCAGATGTCTGAGCGAATTAAGCATATATCCACCCATCTGGAAGATATAACGACAGACAGCAGCCACATGAGTGCCTCAATTGAAGAGATTGCATCCGTCACAGAAGAAGCAGCTGCGAGCGTGGAGGAAGTGGCTGCCTCCACCAATCAAACGACGGTTTCAATGGAGGAGGTTTCTGCCAGTGCGCAGCAGCTGTCGGAGCTTTCTGAGCAATTAAGTGGAAACGTGCGTGAGTTCAAGACAGATTTGAGATGAAGAAAACCTGTGCTTTGGAGGCACAGGTTTTTTATGCATGGTTTTTTTTCTTTAACTCAGTATCATGGTTATTTTGGTGAACGAATGATTTCTTGTACCAGGTCCTTCCCCTCCACCTTCGCAGCATAAGCAGTCCGCGCAGCCATTCGTCGACAATAAAGGCGATCCATATACCGATCAGCCCGTAGGAAAGCGGAAGACCGAGCAGCCAGGCGATCGTGACTTGGACCCCCCACATGGAAAGAATACCGATGACGACGGGATAACGAACATCGCCTGCCGCTCTTAGAGAATTGATGACGACAAGATTGAACGCCCTCCCTGGTTCCAGTAGGATACTGAGCAGCAGTAAGGTCCCGCCCGATGCAATAATTAATGGGTCGTCCGTAAACAAACCGAGCAGGATATCGCTTGAGAAGTAGAAAACGACAGCGACTACAATCGAGACAGCAATCGCAAGCTTCAGACTGCGCATGCACTGCCTGTATGCCTGCTCGGTTTCCTTTGCTCCTATATGATGGCCAATCAGAATTTGTGTGCCCTGGCCGATTGCGACTGAGAAAAGGAATATGAACATCATCAAATTTTGAGCGTACACCTTGGTTGTGAGAGCAGTCGCACCCATCTGTGCGACGAAGTACGTAATGACCATCTGGCTTGCATTGTACGATAATTGTTCTCCCGCTGATGGAATTCCGATATTCAGTAAACTTTTGATATGCTTGATTTCATAACGGTAGAGGGCTGTCCAAGGAAGAGAACCCGACACGCGTTTCACTAATAGGAGAAAGAGCACGATGAATCCTAAACCACGGGAAACGGCGGTAGAGACGGCTACTCCCTGGACGCCGTAAACAGGCAGCCCGAACGGTCCGAAAATGACAATGTAGTTTCCTATTACGTTGACAATATTCATGCCGATCGTGACATACATCGTATCCTTTGTATGCCCATAACTCCTCAGAATAGCGCCTGCTGTCATGAGCAATGCTTGGACAAAAATCAATCCACCGACGATATTCATATAATCGACAGCTTCCCCCATAAGCTGGGCAGGAAGGTCCATTACGGCAAGAATAGGCTCACTGAAAAGAAATAAGCCGAAACTTAAGAGAAGCGAGAACCACAAGTTCACGCTGAGGGAAGTAACGGAAATGGCTCCTGCCTCTTTCGGTTTTCCGGCTCCTAGGTTTTGAGCAACAAGGATAGCCGCTCCCGTTGCAATAAATCCGAACATGACGATGATAACGGAAAGGATCTGGTTGGCTACCCCTACAGCGGCGACTGCCTCATCCGAATATTGACTGAGCATGAGGGTATCGGCGTTCCCCATCAGCATATGTAGAAGCACTTCGATGAAAATAGGCCATGTGAGCGTAAACAGTGTCAGTTTCTTAACATCTTTTTCATGAGTCATGACAGGACTCCTTTACACATATATTGGGGCAAACGTTTGCATGAATAAAATAATGAACGCTTCCTACTAAAACTATAGAAAGATTCCTTCCCCGTCAATATAAAAATGGTTCCGCTTACAAAAATGTTAAAAAAAGAATGATCCTTATGGGAAGGAAGTAGGTAATCTTGAAAATGACGGACACTTGGGCACAGGTTGCATAGGATATGGGAGATCATGGATCGAGGAGATGATAGTATGTATCCGAACAGTCATAGGTCGTACCAGAGCCCGGCGCATCCGTCCGTCTATAGACAGGATGGTTCTGAACAAATGCTGAACGGCCTTAAAAATGCAATTAAGTCAGAGGCGGAAGCGGTAGACTTGTACACCCGACTGCTTGCATCAGCGCCGTCTTCTATGCACCAAGGGGAGATGCAGAAGTCGTTGGAAGAGGGGAACGACCGTTTGCAGCAAAGGACAGCGCTTTATATTCAGCTTGCAGGCAAACAGCCGGAATATAAGATTGAAAGGATGCCGTTTCATAGTTATCCGGAAGGTTTGATAAAAGCATATGAAGTAAATGTGCGTAATTATCAGATGGACCGCCAGCAATACTACACCAATCAGCATCCAACCATTCGTCAGTGGTTCGGGAGAGTATGCAATGACGAAGTCATTCAGGCGAATCGCCTGCAGACGCTCGCATATGATGGGAGATCGGAGGGCAAAGATTTTGGCAAGCAGCCTTATTTGCTTAATATCGATGAAGCGACGAAAGCGAATGACACATTTCGGACGGCGATATGGACGGGAGATCATCTGCAGGTAACGTTAATGAGCATCGGTGTCGGCGATGATATCGGCCTGGAAATCCATCCGGACGTCGATCAATTTCTACGTGTGGAAGAAGGGGAAGGACTCGTACAAATGGGGAGCACGAAAGAAACGGTTACATTTGAGGACAGAGCGTACGATGGTTATGCCATCATGGTCCCCGCCGGAACATGGCATAACTTAATCAATACAGGTGACAAACCGTTGAAGCTCTATTCCATCTATGCCCCGCCCCAGCATCCGTTTGGGACTGTGCACCAAACGAAAGCAGACGCTCTTGCAGCGGAATCCGGGAATCACGGATCAGCTTGAGAACTTCCTTAAGGGAAGTTCTTTTTTTATGAAAATAAATGAAATGATCCCATCTTCCTCCTCGTCTTATGTAGTAGAAGAGGAAAAGGGAGGAAGGTAAACGTGATTGTCATACGTGGTTTGGCACATTCTTTTTATGTCGGAAAGAAAAATAGTCGTCAGGAAATACCTGTGTTGAAAGGGATTGATCTTAAAATCAATAAAGGGGAAATTGTTGCAGTCATCGGCAAGAGTGGTTCAGGCAAGTCCACACTTCTGAATTTGTTAAGCGGATATATTAAGCCACTGCAAGGGGATATTGTACTTAATGGTACAGACGTTACTGCTTTATCAGAAGGCGATTGGGCTACGTTTCGTGCAGAGAATCTGGGATTCATTTTCCAAAGCTTTCAATTGATTCCGAGTATGACAGCCTTTCAAAATATTGAACTCCCGCTTGTCATGAAGGGGATCAATGAGGCTGACAGAGGGGCGATTGTCAAATCAATGCTTGCGAAAGTCGGCCTTGACGACTATGCAGAGCATTATCCGTCCGAACTGTCTGGAGGACAGCAGCAGCGGGTATCCGTGGCACGGGCGCTCATAGTCGAGCCCCCCATTATCTTAGCGGACGAGCCTACCGGAAGCCTGGATCAGGAAACAGAAGACGAACTGCTTTCTTTTGTTAAACAATTGAATGAAGAAGAAGGAATCACCTTCGTTCTGATTACTCATGATGAAGAAGTGGCTTCCGTTGCGGACAGGGTCATCCGTCTGGAAGATGGCTCGGTCGTTGAACGATTGGATAAGGGGGCGATCCGATGAAGTGGAAAGACAGGTTCCGATTTATCCGGCAGAACATGAAGAAAAACAGATCCCGTGTTGCGATGACCATGCTTGCGACAGCGATCGGCTGCGCGTTCCTTATCATACTTGCTTCCGTAGGTATTGGGGCGCAGAAATATATTGTCGATGATTTGATGAAGGATAGGGCTGTTACGGAAGTTTCCATCTTTGGGAAATCAGAAGTGGCCGAGGGAGAGAATCCTGCACTCACACAGCAGGACGTCGATCGTCTGGAGGAACTGGATGGGGTAAAAGCCGTCTCCCGTTCTACGATAGTGGAGAACCCGTCTGTAACTAAACTTGGAGACTATGAAGTCCAACCTTCTGTGGAAATGGTGGATTTTAATTCTGAGGAGAAGGCTGGATTGAAGCTGGCTGAAGGACGCATGCCGGCGAAAGAAAATGAAGTGCTGGTCGGCTATCACTTCGACAAACTACTCGTCAATCAGGAGGAAGGGGCGGATAAAGAGCTTTATGATTCCGATGGACTTGTTAAAAAACAGAATCGCTATGATGAACCGGTATTAGGGAAGTCAGCAGACATTGAAATAGAACAGATCAAAGAAGGGGAGCGCGTAACGAACATGTATCCCGTTACGATTGTAGGTGTGGCGGAAGAACCTGCACGGGATTGGGAAGTAGGAAATGAAGTATTAATCTCTGAATCCATGCTTGAGAAAATCGAAGCATTTACCGGTACGAAGAACGGTGCGCAAATACAGACAGCGATGAGCGATGACGAGATTGCACTGCTCCAGGATCTAAACGAACCTCGTTCTTTCAGTGAAGTCAATGTCATTGCCGGAAGCCTGGAACAGGTGGAGAACGTAACAGAGGAATTGAAGAAAGAAGGGTATAATGTTTATTCCGTAACCGAGCAGATTGATGAAGTGAATGTCGTTTTTGCAGTCATCAAGACCGGTCTTGTCATCATCGGAACTATTGCTCTTCTAATCGCGTCCATCGGTATATTCAATACGATGTCCATGGCCGTAACGGAACGGACACAGGATATCGGCATCATGAAAGCGATCGGCGGTCACCCGAAGATGATTCGAAGTATCTTTTTAATGGAAAGTGGCTGCATTGGTTTGATCGGTGCCTTAGCAGGTGTCCTCGCTGCTTACGCTGTCAGCATTGGTATTAACTTTATTCTGCCTTTGGTAATGAAACAAGTGTTTGAGGAAACGCCGGAGGCAGCGATTCAGTTGTCCTTTATCCCACCCTATCTAGCAGTCGCCTGTGTCATTATCAGCATCGGCATTGCTATGATATCAGGATGGAAGCCTGCGAACAAGGCAACGAGGATTGATGTTCTGCGTGCGCTCAGAAGGGATATATAGCTGTCAGGATAGGTCCTTGCACCCCGATTTCCATTAGGAGTGCAGGGTCCTTTTTCTTAGATTTTTTTAAGAATTTTTGCATGTTCGGTCAATATCCGTTACCCTAGTAGAGTTGACGTTTAGAATTAGGAGAGGAATTAATATGAGTAAGATCAAACGGAATGACCCATGCCCTTGTGGAAGTGGGAAAAAATATAAGAAATGTTGTATGAATAAGAACGTAGAGGGATTAGGTTCTGTATCGCTCCATGAAGAGCTGAACAATCATTACAGTCACTTGATGGCTTATGTGAACCGCAACTACCCGAATTTGGCTCCGCTGGAGCAAAAAGAGACCCAGGAAGAAGAAATCGAAGCGGCCTTCCGAATGGTGCAGAAGGTCTTTATGGAAGAACAGGAGAATGGCGGCACGATCTTCGATGAGTTCTTTGAGAAGAAAAAGAAAAAAATAAACCGACCTTCCACGCTTGCTTCTATGGAAGAGTGGAAGCAGCCGAAGACCGGCATTTTTAAAATTGTCAACGTTGACGCTGCTCAAAGTGTCACCGTCGAGGACGTTTGGACGAAGGAACTGTTGGAAGTCAATCAGCAGGGGATTCCTCTTAAGGAAGAGAACTATGCGCGCATGCCTTACTGCATTGGTATCCTTCTGAAGTGGGGACCGGTCTTTAACTTCATTCCATTGTCCATCCCTAATTATGAGGAATCCTACCTTTCCTTCCGAGAACAGCTGGAAGAGAATTATGCTGCATCAGAAGCATCCTCCATCGAGGCTTATCTGGAAGAGACATTTATTGAATCCCTGAGAAAATGGATGTTCATGAACGGGGAGCAGCAGGTGCAGACAGAAGAGCAGGCAAAAGCAGCTCCTTCCAATGAAAACGATGAAGTGCTGGAGTTGTTGCAGCTGGATATGGATGATCAAGAAGCGGTTGATCGACTGGAGAGAGCATGGCTGTCTTATAAAGAAGCAGAGCAGCCGAATCTTAGAAAGCCTGAAGTCGTCGCTGCAGCGCTTGAGCATATGTTTGTCACAACGACGTACTTCCGGGAAGAGACACAAAAAGTTACAAAGAAAGCTGTTGCTGAAAAATATGGGGTAAGCCCAAGCAGCATGACAAACCGGATCAATCAACTGAAAGAGTATTTTGACACGATTACAGAATAAAACTTCTGGAAAGACACCTGGATACAGGTGTCTTTTTTTGGATGAAAAAGCTTACCGCACAGGAAATCCCTAAATACGAAGAAAGATACGCAATGGATAAAAAGGAAAATCAAGATAATCCGTTGGCCTTGGGCAGAGGGGCATCCTGTTCAATCAGCCAAATTTGCGGACAGTCAACCAGGCATAAGGATAAAGGACAAAAAAGAGCCCGCCATTTGATGCCAGGCTCTTTTTTGTCCTTCTTCTGCATAGGGTAAGGAAGGAGGGGGGAAGAAATGAAAAGGAAGAAGCAGCCTGCATTAATCCTCTTCATTCTGTTCTTATTGCTGACACTGATAGCTGCCGGAGCATTTTTCATTATGACAAGGCCGAGTTATCAAGCTGAACGAGTGGTCGATGAGTTTTATACGTTGGAGCAGGAAGGCGAGTACAATAAGTCATGGGAATTGTTACATACCAGCATACAGGAGAAATTTGCGAAAGGACCATACATCCAAGACCGATCCCACGTATTCATGAACCACTTCGGTGCGGACACTTTCACCTTTACGATAGACGGCAAGAAGAAAAGAGATAACTGGAAGATGGAGAAGGATGGGGAGCCGTTTGGTGTTGTCTACGAAATGGTGGTCACACAGACGTACCATGGTAAATACGGACACTTCCTTTTTACACAATTCGTTTACGTTACGAAGGAAGAAGGGGAATGGCGTATCCTATGGGATTATAATAAGTGAGCCTC